>NZ_JBHUGY010000002.1:0-101597 GCF_042682105.1 Mesorhizobium calcicola | reverse complement strand
TCAGGTTCAAAGACGGGAAATAGGTCCGGTATCGACCGGCATCACGGGTCAGGAGTGGAAGCCGACCGACTGCGGCATGGGCGCCAATGAAGAAATCGGGCAATACGCCGGTCCTGGACCCTCCCGATCGGCGGTATTGCGTAAATACCTTTCCAGCAAGGAAAAGGGCGGCTCTTGGCATCGGCGCCATTTCAAGACCGGCCGCATCGAGAAACGCCTCAAGGTCCTCGATGCTGATATAGCGAACAGCGAGTTCGGCGTAGACCGCATCATTGATCAGCAATGGCCCGTTGAGGCTCGCTGCCTCAAGCTGTGCAACCGACCAGTCCGCCCAGTTCGGATCGTCCGTGACAAGGTCGAGCAGAACGTTGGTGTCGACTAGCGTCACGCTTCGCCACGCGTCAGCGCCATGATCGCGTCGGTCGTGAGCCCCTCGCCGGCATGGCCGCGCAACTTGGCAAAGCGGCTCACAGGCTGCTTTTTGTCAACACGAGCCAGCACCACACTGCCATCGGCGGCGCGTCGGAAATCGACCTTGCTTCCCGGCACGATCCCCAGGAGATCGCGAACCGGCTTCGGGATGGTCACTTGTCCCTTTGCCGTAACGGTGGTGGCCATCTTGGCTCCTTAGTAATACCATCTTTAGACAAGGTATTACCTTGCGGATCGGATTTCAATGCTTGAGCCGCCGGGCTGCGAAGGGCGCTCAAACTCCATAGCGTTCGGTGCGAATGATCTCCGCCCTGACGCCGGCATCGATCAGCGCCTGGGCGGCGGCCGAAACGAAGGCGTTGGAGCCGCAGACGAAGGCGATGTCTGGCGCTTCGGGCAGCCGCGCCATGGCTTGCACCATCATCGCGACGTCCACCCGCCGCGAATAGTCGGCCGGGCGGCGTGCGGCTTCGCGCGTCAGCGTCAGCACGAGATCGAAGCCGTCCTTGCGGTCGTCCAGGGCGATCAACTCGTCGCGAAAGATCACCTCGTCCCAGACCCGCGCTGAAAAGACCAAAGCAACGGGCACGCTCGAGTTGCACGCGGCGCGATGACGGACCATGGACATCAAGGGCACGACACCCGAACCGCCGCCGACCAGCAAAAACGACCCGCTATCATCGTCATCGGGCCAGATGAAATGGCCGCCGAGCGACCCGCGCAGTTCGACCTCGTCGCCAACCGCGGCGACGTCGTGGAAAAAGGGCGAGACCTCGCCATCATCAAGTTTTTCGATCGCCAGTTCGATCACCTCCCCGGCTTCGGGCGCGGAGGCGATGGAATAGGAGCGGCGCGCCTGATAGCCGTCAGGCGCCGTCAGCCTGACATCGACGTGCTGCCCGGCGCGATAGATGAACGGCCGCGACGGCTGGAAAAAGAAGCTGGTGACACGCGGCGTGCGCTTTTCGATGCGGACGATCCCGGCCGTCTGCCAGGGCGATTGCAGCGCTTGTGCGTCGCTCATGGATCGTTCGTGTAGCGCTGCTCGCGCCAGGGGTCGCCATAGATGTGATAGCCGCGCAATTCCCAGAAACCGGGTTCGTCGCGCGTCGTGAACTGCAGGCCGTTCAGCCATTTGGCCGATTTCCAGAAATAGAGATGCGGCACCAGCAGCCGGGCCGGGCCACCATGGTCCGCTGTGATCGGCTTGCCTTCGTAGAGCAGCGCCACCATCGCCTTGCCCGCAGTGAGGTCCTTGGCCGGCACATTGGTGGTGTAACCGTCGAACGAATGCGCCAGCGTGAAGGCGGTCGGCGGCTCGATGCCGGCATCGGCAAGAATGTCGTCGATCAGCACGCCTTGCCATGGCGTGTCGAACTTGGTCCACGCGGTCACGCAATGGATGTCGCGTGTCATCTTGGTCAGCGGCAGCGCGTTGAACTCGGCCCAGTTCCATGTCTTGATCGGCCGCGGCCCGTGCTTCAGCGTGAACGACCACTCCTCGGTGCGCACCCGCGGCGTCGGGCCGGCCGACAGGACCGGAAATCCCTGCTCGAGATACTGGCCGGGCGGGATGCGCGCATCGCCGTCGGTCGGCGGGCGCCGTCCTGAAGAGAAACCTCGGGTGACCATCGCGGCAATCCCCTTGCGTCAGGCCACTATCGGCCTTGTGCAATGTTCTCGAAGATGCCGTGGCGGGCAACCGAAATCTTGATGGACAGGGGCCGGCAAAGCTGGTCACCAACAAGCCCTGCCGACCCAGTATTCACGTCAACGCCATGTCTCAGCCATTGGCAAAGGGCACCGCGACATAGATCTGGCCGCCATCGCGCTCGACCAGCAGAAGCACCGACTTGCGGCCGGACTTGCCGGCTTGGGCGATCGCCTGCGTCACCTGCCTAGCGGTTTTCACCGGCGCCTGATTGACGGCAACGATGATGTCGCCGGGTTGGATGCCCGAAGCAGAGGCCGGCTTGTCCGGGTTGACGCTGGCGACCAGCGCGCCGTGCTGATTGGCTGCCAGGTTCATCTCCTGGCGGACGTCAAGGGTGATGTCCATCAGGCCGAGGCCGATCGCGGGGGCTCGATTGCCTTGCCCGGCGCTGGGCGCGCCGGACCCGTCGGTCACCGATGCGGTCTTCACGTCGTCGCCGTTGCGGCCGACATCGACGGAAATATCCATGGCCTTGCCCTTGCGCCAGATATCCAGTCTCTCCCTGGCGCCCGGCGCTACATCGGCGACGGCCCGTGACAGGTCCTTGGGATCCTTCACATCCTGCCCGGCAAAGCCGGTGATGACGTCGCCGGTCTCGACGCCGGCCTTGGCGGCCGGCGAACCGTCATTGACCCGCGAAACCAGCGCGCCGCCAGGATGATCGAGCCCGATGGCGCTCGCCACATCCGACGTCACCGGCTGAATCTCGACGCCGAGGTAGCCGTACTGGATGGAGCCGTCCTTCATCAGCTTGGCGACCACCTTCTGGGCCTGGTCCGACGGGATGGCGAAGCCGACGCCGACGCTGCCGCCATTGGGCGAATAGATCGCCGTGTTGATGCCGACGACATTGCCGTTGACATCGACCAGCGGACCGCCGGAATTGCCATGATTGATCGGCGCGTCGATCTGGATGAAGTCGTCGAACGGCCCGCTGTGCAGATCGCGGCCGCGCGCTGACACAATGCCCGCGGTGACCGTGGTGCCGATACCGAACGGATTGCCGATCGCCAGCACCTGGTCGCCGGTCATCAGCCTGTCGGAATCGCCCCATTTGACGGTCGGCAACGGTTTGTCGGCCTTTATCTTGAGCACGGCGAGATCGTTCTTGGCATCGCGGCCGACGAGCTTGGCGGGAAGCTCGGTGCCGTCGTCGAGCGTCACCTTGATCGAAGAGGCGCCATCGACGACGTGATTGTTGGTGACGATGGTTCCGTCGGCCGCGACGATGAAGCCCGAACCGAGCGCCTCGGCACGCGGGGCCTGCTGCGGCGGGGTCTGCGGAGCGGGCATGCCCTGGTCGCCGAAGAACTGGCGGAAATAGTCGTCGAACGGCGAGTTGCCGAGATGCATGCCGTCATCGGTGCTGGCTGGCTGTGCCTTCATGATGGTGGTCACCGTCACCACTGCCGGCTTGTCGGCCGCCACGATCGGGGCGAACGAGCCGTTGGGGGCCGTGATGCCGGCGACAGGTGTCTGGGTTGTCGGAACGGCGTTGCTCGCGCTCTGGGCAAAAGAGATGACAAAGGGGGATATGATCAGCGCAGCGCCCAGCAAGGCCGCGACGCGATGTCTGCGAAGGATATCTGACATGGTCGTTTGTCCGGGCGAGAGTTGATCCGGCGCCCTGGCCGCTTCCGCTCTGGGAAAACCGGCCATCCGGCGTGTCGAGGGGTCGCGATTGCCCGTCTCGCCTGGCATGGCAGCCGACCGGATCGACAGCCCTGCATCTAGAGCGGTTTGCGTTTTGTCTGAATCAGGATTCCCAAGATTGAGCAAATCAGATTCGATGTTCTGACCGTTGGAGGTCGGGACAGATGGCCAAGCCTTATTCGATGGATTTGCGGGAACGGGCACTGGCTCGCCTTGAAGAAGGCGAGACGAGCCGAGAGGTGGCTGCGGCGCTGAAGGTGGCAGTTTCGAGCGTGATCAAGTGGGCGGCGCGCAAGCGTCGGCTGGGCAGTGCGGCACCCGGCAAGATGGGCGGTCATCGACCCTATCTGATTGACGGGGAGCATCGTGCTTTCGTCCTGAGCGAGGTCGAGCGGGATGCCAACATAACGCTTCATGAATTGACGGCCGCACTGGCTGACCGGGGTCTCATCATCCACCCCGCCAGCGTCGGTCGCTTCTTGCATCGCGAGGGCAAGAGCTTCAAAAAAAACCGTTCTGCCGGCTGAGCAGCTCAAGCCGAAGCTGATGCGTCGGCGGGCGCAATGGATGCGCTATCAGACCCGCATTGACCCAACGCGCCTGGTCTTCCTGGATGAAACGTGGGTCAAGACCAACATGGCGCCGTTGCGTGGCTGGGGTGTGCGCGGCAAGCGGCTGATGGCTCACGCGCCATATGGTCATTGGAAGACGATGACCTTCATCGCCGCGCTGCGGCATGATCGGGTAGAGGCGCCTTGGGTCATTGACGGACCCATCAATGCGCAGGCCTTCCGTGTCTATGTCGAAACCGAACTCATCAAGACACTGAAGCCGGGCGACATTGTCATTCTCGACAATCTCGGGTCTCACAAGGGCCAAGCCGTCCGCGACATCGTCAGGGCCGCCGGAGCGCGGCTCTTCTTCCTGCCGCCCTACAGTCCAGATCTCAATCCAATCGAGAAGCTCTTCGCCAAGCTCAAGCACTGCATGCGACGTGCCGCCAAACGAAGCATCCAGGCCGTACACAACGCTATCGCCCGCACCCTCGACGACGTCACCCCAAATGAATGCAACAACTACATCGAAAGCGCAGGCTATAAGTCAACCTAAATGCGAACCTAGGGCGTGGATTGGCCTGATTTAGGGTTTTCAGGCGACCTTACGAAGATTTAATCTCCGGACGGCGGCCGGTCACAATGTCGTCAAGCGACAGGGTGGGCGGTCTTCCCAGCCTGACGGCGGCATCAGACCGCGCCGGTTCGCCCAAGATAGGCCGTGGCGATGTCGTGCATGCGCTTGCCGTCGAAGCTTGGCCCGTGACCGCCATGGCCGATGCGGATCGGCAGGTCGAGCAGGCGTTGCATCGTGCGGCGATAGGCTGTCCGATCGGAATCCGGCAGGTCGTCGATCAGCGTATCGTCGTAGATGGCATCGCCGCTGAAGAACAGGCCGTCGGCCTCGTCGAACAGCGCGATCGAATCCGGCGAATGCCCGGGCAGATGCAGCACGCGAAACTGCCGGTCGCCGAGATCGACCACATCGCCCTCGTCAAGCGTCCGCGTCAACGGCGCCAGCGGGATCTTGTAGTCGCCCGCCTTCCAGCCCGGCGCCGGCAGTTTCGAAACGGCGCCATCGAGATCGTGGAACATGTAGGCATAGGTCGCGGCCTCATCCATGCTCTCGAACTGCGCGGCACTCATCCTTGGCCCCGCCCGCAGCGGAAATTCGTGCAGCGAGCCGACATGGTCGAGATGGATATGGGTGGCGACGACCAGCAACGGCTTGCCCTGCGGCGTCTCGATCTCCGGCGCCAGCGGACAGATGCCCATGCCGGTGTCGACCAGCAGGTCGGCGTCGAGGCCGCGCAGATGCCAGATATTGGCGCGCAGGTACTCATGCACGAACGGCTCGGTCAGCATCGTCGTCTTGTCGTCGACGATGCTCTTGCTGAACCAGCCCGACATCATGTGTGACCCTGGCATCAGTGTGAGCCAGGCATCAGACGAACGGCTTCCCGACCTTGTATTTTTCCGGCACCAGCCGCTTGAGATAGGCCATGCCGGTATCGGACAGCTGATTGACATCGGGCTTCATGAAATCGTCCGGCATATGGCGGGTCTTGCCGGCGACATTCTTCAGCGGCACCTTCTTCAGCACCGTCTTCGTGCCGTCATATTGCAGCGCCACCGAGCCGCCGCCCTGTTCGGCGACGGTGACGGCGAAGGCGCCGGCATCGAACGCCTCCCGCGCGTCGACCGCGCTGATGGCGCCGATATAGCCGCGCGGCATATAGCCGAGCGCATCGACGCGGGCCCGCTTGCCGGGCAGACCTTCGGCCAGCGCGCGCTCGAGCGCCGCCGGCAGGTCGCTGCCCGACAGCTTGACGTTGCCATGCGCGTCGCGCTCCAGCTTCTCCGGTGGCACCAGGCTTTCGACCAGCGCCTTGCCATCGGCGGTGCTGACACCTTCCGACACGGCGACGATGCAGCGCTTGTGGCGGTCGAGCGTGGCGCGCACGTCGTCGATGAAGCCGGCCGCCGAGAATGGGCGCTCGGGCACGTAAACGAGGTGCGGGCCGCTGTCGGGGTCGAGTTGCCAGGCCGCGGCGGCAGCCGTGAGGAAGCCGGCGTGCCGGCCCATGACGATGCCGACATAGATGCCGGGCAGAGCGCGGAAATCGAGGTCGACGGACAGGAAGGCGCCGGCGACGAACTCGGCCGCCGAGATGAAGCCCGGCGTGTGGTCGTTTTCCTCAAGATCATTGTCGATGGTTTTCGGCGCGTGGACGAAGGCGATCGTGCCGCCGGCGGCGTCGGTCAGGATCTGCTGCGTGCCCGACGTGTCGTTGCCGCCGATATAGATGAAAGCATCGGCGCCGGCCTTCTTCAGCCCGTTGAGGATGACCTCGCAATAGGCGGCATCCGGCTTGTCGCGGGTCGAGCCAAGGGCTGCACTTGGGGTTCCGGCAATTAGCCGCAGCCGGTCCTCCGGGATGGCGGAAAGATCGACATAGTTGCCGTCACGAATACCCCGCACGCCGTGGATGGAGCCCAGCACCTTGGCGCCGGGATGCCGTTTGCGGATCTCCAGCGTCGCTCCGACAACGGTCTGGTTGATGACGGCGGTTGGGCCGCCGCCCTGCGCGATAACAAAAGTTCCGGCCATTCCTGACGTCTCCCGAGCTGAATTCGCAGGCACATTCGCCTGTCTTGCGGCATCGCGCAACGGGGAACCGGACGGACTAAACGATCAGACGACCACCACCGGGTTTTTCTTTGAGACGCGGCTGTAGAGGTCGATGATGTCCTGGTTGATCAGGCGCACGCAGCCCGACGACATCGCCTGGCCAATGCTCCACCATTCCGGCGAGCCATGGATGCGATAGCCGGTGTCCTTGCCGTCCTGATAGATGTAGAGCGCGCGGGCGCCGAGCGGGTTGGTGAGGCCGCCGGGCTGGCCGGCCTGCCATTTCACCAGTTCCGGCTTGCGGGCGATCATCTCGGGTGGCGGCGTCCAGGTCGGCCATTCCCGCCCGTACTGGATGTTGGCGCGGCCGGACCAGAGGAAGCCATCCTTGCCGATGCCGACGCCGTAGCGGATGGCGTCGCCGCCCGGCTGGACGAGATAGAGCATGCGCTCCTGCAGATGGACGACGATGGTGCCGGGCGCCTCGCCGGTGGTGTCGACGACGATCTGGCGGCGGAATTCCGGCTTGACCTTCTGATAGGGCACTTCCGGCACGTTGAAGCCGACATCGGTCAGCGAGGCATACATCAAGTCGGGACTGGTGATGTTCTTGTCGACGCTGATGCTCGGCCGGATCGGCCGCAATGAACCGGTGACCGTATCGTCGAGTTCGAGTGCCGGCAGACCGCCGCCCGAGGTCGAGCAGCCGGCGGCGCTGAGCAGCGCCAACGCCCCTGCCCCGGACAGGATGGCGCGACGGGAAAGATGATGATCGGTTTCGATTGCGTCGCCGTTTCGCGGCGGCGTCAGACCTTGCGGCAACTCACGCATGTACCCAAACCCTACACTGTCGGCGGGAAGCACGGTCCGGCCGGATAGAACGCATTTTCATCATTCATGGTTGATAAAGCGTGAAGACCTTGCAGCGCCTGCGTTTGCGCGTTGCCTTGCCGGCGTTCAACCTGCCGCCCGACCGCCGGTCAGGGGTGGCTGCACAAAAAGACCTCGGTCGGGTCATAGTCCTGGCGCCGGCGTTTCCTACGCCGCTCAGGCGGCTACCGAGGGGATCCGTGTGCAAGATCTTAAAAACCGACATCAAGCTTTTTGCCGCTGCCATTGTCGCGGCGGCAACCGTTCTCGGTGCCAATGTCACCCTGGCCGATATCGTGAGCACGCTGAGCGGCGCGAACTGACGCCAACGTGCCGTTGGCGCAATTGATGCCGTAGCAATGCCAGGAAAAGTCGTCGCGGTTTTCCGTCCGGAATTGCGTAAAAACAAAAATCCAGCCTCTTTACATTCTGCCGGCGGCAAGGATTTATCCTCTTCTTTACGCTCAAAGGAGACGATCATGTCCTTCGAAAACTGGGCCGCCTTCGCTGCCGCATCGACGATCCTTCTGATCATTCCGGGTCCGACCATCCTTCTGGTGGTGTCCTATGCGCTGGGCCAGGGCTGGCGCACAGCACTGCCGATGGCGGTCGGCGTGGCGCTGGGCGACTTCACCGCGATGACGCTGTCGATGCTGGGCATCGGCGCGCTGCTGGCTGCTTCGGCGACCGTCTTCACCATCCTGAAGCTGATCGGCGCCGGCTACCTGATCTATCTCGGCGTGAAACTGTTTCGCGCCGGCGGCGCGCTGAAAGCCGAACCGCGCACCGACGCGGTGTCGTCGGCCAAGATGATGGCGCATGCCTGGCTGGTCACCGCGCTCAACCCGAAAAGCATCACGTTCTTCGTCGCCTTCCTGCCGCAGTTCCTCGACCGGCACGCCGATTTCTGGACGCAGATGCTGATCTTCGAGACGACCTTCCTGGCGCTCGCCTTCGCCAATGCCTTCGGCTATGCGCTGATCGCGGCACGCGCGCGCAACGTTGTGCGCAATCCCAAGGCGATCCGCATCTTCAACCGCACCGGCGGCACACTGCTGGTCGGCGCCGGCATCGCCACGGTGGCGATGCGTTCGGGCAATTAGGGACATCGCCTTGGGCCGAAAGATCGGGGGCCGATCAGAGGACATTGCATGGCAATCCGAGACGCATTCGGCCTGACACTTTCGGGCGCAACGGAGGCGGGTTTAACGCCCTACAGCCAGGCGGTGCGGGAACTGCAGTGCTTCATTGGCGATCCCGTTGCCTCCGTCGACCGCGCCATCGCGGAAGATCCCGGCTTCGTCATGGCGCATGTCTTCAAGGGCTATCTCTTCGGCCTCGCCACCGAGCGAGAGGCGACGGAAGTGGCCAAGGCTTGCCATGACGCGGCATTGCCGCTTGCCGCGACAGCGCGCGAGCAGGCGCATGTCTCAGCCCTTGGTCATCTTGCCAACGGGCGCTGGCATGATGCCGGCGGCATTCTCAGGGATATCGCCGTCGATTACCCGCTCGACGCGGTGGCGCTGCAGACCGGGCATCAGATCGATTTCTTCACAGGCAATGCGCGCATGCTGCGCGACCGCATCGCCCGCGCCCTGCCATCCTGGCAAGGCGACATGCCGGGCTATCACGCCATCCTCGGCATGCAGGCCTTCGGGCTGGAGGAAATGGGGGACTATGCACTGGCCGAGAGGCTTGGCCGCGCCGCGGTCGACCTGGAACCGCGCGACGGCTGGGCCCAGCATGCCGTCGCCCATGTCATGGAGATGCAAAGCCGACAAAGGGACGGCATTGCCTGGATGCGCGCCAATCCCGAAGCATGGACGAAGGAGAGCTTCCTCAAGGTGCACAATTGGTGGCACTTGGCGCTGTTCCACTATGACCTCGGCGAGACCGACCAGGTGCTGGCGCTCTATGACGGCCCGATCTACGGCGAGCGCTCGACGCTGGCGCTCAACATGGTCGATGCCTCGGCGATCCTGTGGCGGCTCTATCTCGGCGGCGTCGATGCCGGCGACCGTTGGGCAGCGCTGGCCGCCAACTGGGCGAAGGCCGGCGCCGGCAATTACGCCTTCAACGATGCCCATGCCATGATGGCCTTTGTCGGCGCCGGGCTCGACGCGCCGGCTCTGACCTTGCTGGAGGCGCAGCGCGAGGCCATGCGCGGCAGCGACGACAACGTGGCTTTCACCCGGGACGTCGGCCATCCGCTGACGCTCGCCATCAAGGCATTCGGCGAGAGGAACTATGCCGAGACTGTTCGCCTGATCCGGCCGATCCGGGCGATCGCCCACCGTTTCGGTGGCAGCCACGCCCAGCGCGACGTCATCGACCTGACGCTGATCGAGGCGGCTTTGCGGGCCGGTGACGGTGCGCTGGCCAGAGCGCTGACGGCAGACCGTTCGATGGCGCGACCGGACAGTCCGCTGTCGGCGCTGTTTTCGCGACGCGCCGCCGATTTGTCAGAGAATTGACCCGAAGCCGATCTTGTCTTAAAAACTGGCCAAGCCAGATTTTTTCGAGATCCGAAAAAATTAATGGCATGGGGAGGAAAACATGTATCTCGGCCTTGATCTAGGCACGTCGGGCGTCAAGGCGCTGCTGATCGATGCCGGCCAGACCGTCATTGGCTCCGGCCATGCATCGCTCGACGTATCGCGGCCGCATCCAGGCTGGTCGGAACAGGATCCGTCTCACTGGATACGCGCCTGCGAAGAAGCAATTTCCGAACTGAGAGCTTCCTTTCCAAGCCATCTTGCCGCGGTGAAAGGCATCGGCCTGTCGGGTCAGATGCATGGCGCGACGCTGCTCGATTCCGCCGATAAGGTGCTGCGGCCCTGCATCCTGTGGAACGACACGCGCAGCCATGCCGAAGCCGCCGCGCTGGACGCCGACCCACGTTTCCGCAAGCTCACCGGCAACATCGTCTTTCCAGGCTTCACCGCGCCGAAGCTTGCCTGGGTGAAGAACAACGAGCCGGCTGTCTTCGCCAAGGTCGCAAAAGTGCTGCTGCCCAAGGATTTCCTGCGGCTCTGGCTTTCGGGCGAGCACATTTCGGAAATGTCGGATTCGGCCGGCACGTCCTGGCTCGATGTCGGCAAGCGGCACTGGAGTGCGGACCTGCTCGCGGCGACGTCGCTCGACGAGAGGCAGATGCCGTCGCTGGTCGAGGGCACGCAGAAGGCCGGAGCCTTGCGCGCCGAATTGGCCGCGAAATGGGGCATGCAGGCCGGTATCCCGATCGCCGGCGGTGCCGGCGACAATGCCGCGTCGGCCTGCGGCATGGGCACGGTCGGCGCGGGGCACGCCTTTGTATCGCTCGGCACCTCGGGCGTGCTGTTTGCCGCCAACGCTTCCTACCTGCCCAACCCGGCAAGTGCCGTCCACACCTTCTGCCACGCGCTGCCGAACACCTGGCACCAGATGGGCGTCATCCTGTCGGCAACCGATTCGCTGAACTGGCTTTCGGAAATATCGGGCAAAGGCGCCGGCGAGTTGACCGCCGAACTCGGCGATACGCTGAAAGCGCCGAGCGGCGTGTCCTTCCTGCCTTATCTTTCGGGCGAGCGCACGCCCTACAATGATTCCGCCATTCGCGGCGCGTTCACCGGGCTGGCGCATGAATCGAGCCGCGCCGTGCTGACACAGGCCGTGCTCGAGGGCGTCGCCTTGGCCTTCCGTGACAGCCTCGAAGCACTGGCCAAGGCCGGCACGACCTTGACGCGGGTGACGGCGATCGGCGGCGGCTCGCGCTCGCGCTACTGGCTGAAATCGATCGCCACCGCGCTTGGCCTGCCCGTCGACATTCCCGCCGACGGCGATTTCGGCGCCGCCTTCGGCGCCGCGCGGCTTGGCCTGATCGCCGCGACGGGCGCGGATCCGCTGAGCATCTGCACGGCACCGGCAACCGATGCCACGATCGAACCGGACGCGGCGCTCGGCGGCGTCTACGCCGATGCCTATCAGCGCTACAGGGCGCTGTATCCGGCGATCAAGGGCGCCACGGCGTGAGTGATTTCTCGCCCACGCCCGCCGAGACGACGTTATTGCGCCGGAACCTTGTCGAGAAAGCCGGTGATGCTCTTCAAGCGGCCGTTCTCGATGACACCGATGTCGGTGCCTTCGATGACGGAAGGGGTGCCCTCCGGGCCGAGATTCCACGAGAAGCGGATCTTGTCGGCAAAGCCATCCGGCCTGCCCTTCAGCGAGAAGCGGAAGCCGGCAAAGCGCTGCTGCACGCCGTCGATCAGAGCCGCGACGCCTTGATGGCCGTCACCCTGCATCAGCGGATCGCGGTAGCTGACGTCCTCGGTGAAGGTCGCCTTGAGCAATTCAGCCCGGCGGTCGGCGTCGCTCTCGTTCCAGGCGGTGATGTAGCCTTCGGCGATCTTGTTGAGGTCGGTCATGGTCTGTCTCCTTCGTTGAGCGGTTTTGACATGAGCCTTTTCGACCAGCGGAAGAACGAAACCAATTACGCCTGAGGTAATCAATGCGAATTACCTGAGGTAATCAGGGCGAACTATGCGAAGAGGACAAAGATCATGAGCAGCGGATTTTTCGGCGATATCAAAGAGATCAAATATGAAGGGCCGGATTCGACCAATCCGCTGGCCTACCGGTTCTATAATCCCGATGAAGTGGTGGCCGGCAAGCGGCTGGAAGATCATCTGCGCTTTGCCGTCGCCTACTGGCATTCCTTCGCCTGGCCGGGCGGCGACCCGTTCGGCGGACAGACCTTCGACCGTCCCTGGTTCCCCAAGGCCGGCGGCATCGACACGATGGAGCTGGCAAAACTCAAGGCCGATGTCGCCTTCGAGATGTTCTCGCTGCTCGGCGCGCCCTATTTCTGTTTCCACGACGCCGATGTGCGACCGGAGGGCAAGGATTTTTCCGAAAGTGCGGCGCGCCTCGACGAGATTGCCGACTACTTTGCAGGAAAGATGAAGCAGACCGGCGTCAAGCTTTTGTGGGGCACCGCGAACCTGTTCTCCAATCGCCGCTTCATGTCGGGTGCCGCCACCAATCCCGATCCGGATGTGTTTGCCTATGCGGCGGCGACGGTGAAAAGCTGCATTGACGTCACCAAGCGGCTGAAGGGCGAGAACTATGTGCTGTGGGGCGGGCGCGAGGGCTATGAGACGCTGCTCAACACCGACCTTGCGCGCGAGCAGGAACAGGCTGGCCGCTTCCTCAGCCTGGTCGTGGACTACAAGCACAAGATAGGCTTCAAGGGCACCATCCTGATCGAGCCGAAACCGCAGGAGCCGACAAAGCACCAGTACGACTACGATGTCGCCACCGTTTACGGCTTCCTCAAGCGCTTCGGGCTGGAGAAGGAGGTCAAGCTGAACATCGAACAGGGCCACGCCATCCTGGCCGGCCATTCCTTCGAGCACGAACTGGCGCTGGCCAATGCGCTCGGCGTCTTCGGTTCGATTGACATGAACCGCAACGACTACCAGTCGGGCTGGGACACCGACCAGTTCCCCAACAATGTGCCGGAGATGGCGCTGGCCTACTACCAGGTCCTGCAGGCCGACGGCTTCAAGACCGGCGGCACCAATTTCGACGCCAAGCTGCGCCGCCAGTCGCTCGATCCGCAGGATCTGCTGATCGGTCATATCGGCGGCATGGATTCCTGCGCGCGCGGCCTGAAGGCCGCGGCCCGCATGGTCGAGGACAAGGCGCTGTCGGGTCCGCTGGCCGAACGCTATGCCGGCTGGAGCACGGCCGAAGGCAAGGCGATGCTTGCCGGCAAGCGCACGCTGGAAGAGATCGCCGAGCGCGTCGTCAAGAAGAAGATCGAGCCGCAGCCAAGGTCGGGCCGCCAGGAATTGCTCGAAAACATCGTCAACCGGTACGTGTGAAATCCGGTCCCTGGACCGACATCCACCACCTCTGGCTGAAAGCCGCCGCCATCGCTTTCTGCTAGTCAGCCTATTTCGCGCAGGTTTCCGAAGATCGCACGGATCTTTGGCGGCCTGCGCGAGGTACCGCACCGCCGAAAAGGGCCTCGCGGTGGCCTTACTTTTATGCATGTCGTCGCCCCAAAACCGCTGCGCACTTTTGGGCGACATGCATTGGCAGGAGGCGGAAAATGGCAGAGGATCGAATCATCGTGCGCCGGGCGCAGGCAAGCGACATCCCGGCGGGTGTTGCAGGAAACGTTCGAAGGCACCTGGCTGCCGCACATCACCGAGGAATCGGCGCAGCGCTACGTCGAATCGGATATTGGCGGGCGCTATGTCGACCAGAGCTGGCCGGAATTTTCCGTTGCCGAGATCGATGGCGACGTCGCCGGGCTGATCCATTGGCGCGCGGACTTCATCGAAGCCCTGCACGTCATGGCGTCGCGCCAAGGGCAAGGTGTCAGCCGCAAGCTGCTTTCCCATGCCGAACAGGCGATTGGTGCCGCCGGATTTGCGCAAGCGCGGCTGGAAACCGACACGTTCAACCTGCGCAGCCAGACGCTCTACAAAGCGGTCGGCTATGTCGAGACGGATCGCTACCCCGACGACGAATGGGACAGCGGTTTCACCACCGTGCTGTTCGAGAAGCGGCTGTAAACGTCCCTGGCCCGGACGCAGGAACAGCTTTGCGCAAGGCCGTGGCCGACGACACGGTTTTGCCCTCTGCGGCCCTTCAATGACCTCGCTCTTGCCTTCAAACTGCCGTCACGTATCTCGTATAAGAGTGGCTCGTGGCGGAGAGGAAGAAGGAGGCGAACCGATATGCAGCACGAACGTGAAATCGACGCCCTGCTCTCACCTGGCGAGGCCGGATCGATCATCGACCGGTTGATGGCAATGCCGCATCCGAAGGATGGTGCGCACCGTTCGAACGAATGGGACCGCGCGGTTGCAGCGCGACTTGAAACGGTGCTGGCCAAAAGCATGCGCTCGCGCATCGTCCGCGAAAGCCGTGATGTCGCTTGATGATCCCTGTGGCTGGATGATCCCTGTGGTTTGACGAACGGAGGCTGTTTCGTCATCCTTCACCGATGGTACGCGCAGTGCTTCTGGACCTTTTGGGTGTCGTCTACGATGGCGACACCCCGATAGCGGGCGCTGTCTCGGCAATCGAGCGCCTGCGCAATGCGGGCTTGCCGCTCGGCTTTGTCAGCAACACGACTCGCTCGCCACACAAGGCAATCATCGCGCAACTTGCCGCCTTCGGCGTCAAGGTTGGAGAAGAGGAATTGTCGACGCCGGCGCGTGCCGCCGTCGAATGGCTGCGAGGGCATGGCCGCGCGCCGCTTCTGCTCGTCCATCCCAACCTGGAGCCTGAGTTTTCCGGTCTGGACGGCGCAAATGGGCGAGCCGTCGTCGTCGGAGATGCCGGCGAAGCCTTCGATTATGCCAGGCTCAACCGGGCGTTCCGCGAGTTGGTGGCCGGCGCCGATTTTGTGGCGCTCGCCACCAATCGCACCTTCAAGGATGCAGACGGTCTGCTCAGCCTCGATACGGGCGCCTTCGTTGCCGCCCTCGAATTCGCCAGTGGCCGAAGCCCCGTCGTGCTCGGCAAGCCGTCACCGGATTTCTTTCTTTCGGCGCTTGCCCATATGAACTGCTCGGCGGCCGATGCGGTCATGGTCGGCGACGATGCCGAGAGCGATGTCGCCGGCGCGCTGCGCGCCGGGCTTGGTGCGGCGCTGCTCGTGCGGACAGGCAAGTATCGCCCAAACGACGAAACACGTTTCGATCCGGCCCCGACGGCACTGGTGGATGACCTCGGCGCCGCGACCGACTGGATACTCACCAACCGCGCCTAAGTTTGACTGGCGCCTCGCCAAAGGCTCTCGAAAACGCTCTGGAAAACGCCGCGGCGGACGAAAATCCGGTCCGCCCGGCAATATCAGCCATCGCCACCCGGGTATCGACCACCAGCCGGCGGGCGGCGCCCAGGCGCAGCCTGAGATAATAGGCGCCCGGCGTCTCGCCGATCGACTTGCGGAAGATGCTCTCCAGCGTTCGCGCCGTTACGCCGGCGCGTTTTGCCACCGCCTCGATGGTCAGCGGCTGGTCGACATGCGCCTCCATCAGCCGGATGGCTTGCGCCAGCCGCGGATCATAACCGTCGAGCCGGCCGAGCGAGACCAGCGGCTGTGCGTCGGTGGCGGCGCGCGCCTGGTCGTAGATGAAGACGCTGGCGACATCGAGCGCGACGGCCATGCCAAGGCGGGTGCGAATGAGATGCAGCATCAGGTCAAAGGTCGGCGAGGCACCGCCCGAGGTGAAGACCGGCCCGTCGATGACGTAGCGGTCGGGACGGACGTCGACGCCGGGGAAGGCCGACGAGAAATCCTCCATGTCCTCCCAGTGGGTGGTGGCGCTGCGCCCTTCCAGCAGGCCGGCGCGCGCCACCAGCCAGGTGCCGGCCTCGACGCCGCCGCAGGCGCGTGCTGTCCGCGCGGCGCGCCGCAGACCTGAAAGCAGGGCTGACGTGGCATAATTCTGGGTGCCGAAGCCGGCGACGACGACAAGAACGTCGGTTGGCTCGGCCGCGTCGAAGCGGCCACTGACCGCTACCGGCAGGCCGCAGGTGGTGACCGGAGCCTCGCCGGTCACCGAGACCAGCCTGAAATCGAACAGGATCTCGCCGGCGATGCGGTTGGCGGCACGCAAAGGATCGACGGCCGACGCGACGCACATGATGGACGAGCCGGAAAACACCAGCAGCGTCACCTTGAGCGGCGAGCGCTCGGCGCGAAAGATCGTTGGCTTTTCGCTTTTGATCATGGAAACTTCGTAAAACGCAAAACAGTTTCCGGCAAGTCGGGCATTGTTGGCTGGTTCTTGTGCATGCCGTTATCCCAAAACCGGTTCCCACCTTTGGGCGACATGCATGGCTGATCGAATTGGGAGAGAGACGATGCCGCTTGCGATGAACCGTGAGGTCTTCATTACCTGTGCCGTGACCGGGTCCGGCGGCTCGCAGGAGCGCAGCCCACATGTGCCGCGTTCGCCCAAGCAGATCGCCGATTCGGCCATCGATGCCGCCAAGGCGGGTGCCGCGATCGTGCACTGCCATGTGCGCGACCCCGAAACCGGCAAGCCCAGGCGCGACGTGCATCTCTACCGCGAAGTGACCGAGCGCATCCGCGCGGCGGACGTCGACGTCATCCTGAACCTGACCGCCGGGATGGGTGGCGACATGGTGTTCGGCTCGCCGGAGGCGCCGCTGCCGCTCAACGAAAAAGGCACCGACATGGGCGGCGCCACCAATCGCATGGAACATGTGCGCCAGTGCCTGCCGGAAATCTGCACGCTCGACTGCGGCACCATGAACTTTGCCGAGGCCGACTATGTCATGACCAACACGCCTGGCATGCTGCGCGCCATGGGCGGCATGATGACGGCGCTCGGCGTCAAGCCGGAGATCGAGGCCTTCGACACAGGCCATCTGTGGTTCGCCAAGCAGCTGGTCGAAGAGAAGGTGCTCAATCCTGACGCCCTGGTGCAGCTCTGCATGGGCGTGCCGTGGGGGGCGCCTGACGACCTCAACACCTTCATGGCCATGGTCAACAATGTGCCGTCGACCTGGAACTGGTCGGCCTTCGCCATCGGCCGCAACCAGATGGCCTATGCCGCCGCCGCGGTGCTGGCCGGCGGCAATGTCCGCGTCGGGCTGGAAGACAATCTGTGGCTCGACAAGGGCGTGCTGGCGACCAATGCGCAATTGGTCGAGCGTGCCGCCAGCATCGTCACCAATCTCGGCGCCAGGATCCTTGGACCCGAGGAAGTGCGCAAGAAGCTGAACCTGACCAAACGGGCGCCGATAGCGGCATGAGCATGATCCCGAAAAGTGGGAACGGGTTTTCCCGGACAAACGAAACCGTTTGTCCAGAGATCATGCTCAAACAAAAAGACTAATTCGCTGGAAGGTCGGTATGACTACCGTAAAATTCACCGCGATGAAGGATGGCGACCGGGACGACTACGAGTTCCTGACCGCGCATGAAATCGACTACGCGGCCAGGACCGGCGAGCGGCTGCTCGACGCGCTGGTCCAGCTCGACGAGGGCCTGTCGGGCTACAAGATCACCCGGCTCGGCCATTCGCTGCAGGCGGCGACCCGCGCCTGGCGCGACGGCGCCGACACCGACTGGATCGCCTGCGCGCTGCTGCACGACATTGGCGACATCTACGCACCCTACAATCACGATGAGTACGCCGCTTCGATCCTAAAACCCTTTGTGCGCGAGCAATGCACCTGGGTGGTGGAAAAGCATGGCGACTTCCAGCGGCTCTACTATGCCCATCACCTCGGCGGCAACCGCCATGCCCGCGACCGCTTCGCCGGCCACGCCTATTCCGACGATTGCGATGAGTTCTGCGAACGCTGGGACCAGTCGAGCTTCGACCCCGACTACGACACGCTGCCGATCGAATTCTTCCGGCCCCTCGTGCTCGAAGTCTTTGCCCGCAAGGCCTACGACGCGTCCGTGATCCGCGCCGGCGAGCGCGTGCCCCTCATCGATCCCCCAACCGCCACGATAAGAACCGGAGCCCCAGCATGAGTATCATCAACAAGGCGGCCGCCATCGGCGGCGGCGTCATCGGCGCCGGCTGGGTGGCGCGCCTGCTGCTCAACGGCATCGACGTATCGATCTTCGATCCCGATCCCGAGGCGTCACGCAAGGTCAGCGAAGTGATGAAGGGCGCGCGCCGCGCCTACAAGCAGATGGTGCCCGGCGGCCTGCCGAAAGAGGGCAGACTGACCTTTGCCAAGACCATCGCCGAGGCGGTGGCCGACGCCGATTTCATCCAGGAAAGCGTGCCGGAACGGCTCGATCTCAAGCATCGCGTTCTGGCCGAGATCGATACCCATGCGCCAGCCAACGCCATTGTCGGCTCTTCCACCTCCGGCATCAAGCCGACCGACATGCAGGTGGCGATGAAGAAGCATCCGGAGCGGCTGGTCGTCGGCCATCCGTTCAACCCTGTCTATCTGCTGCCGCTGGTCGAGATCGTCGGCGGCGACCAGACCTTTCCCGAGGCGATCGAGGTCGCCAAGGAGATCTATGCCTCGATCGGCATGAAGCCTGTCGTCATCCGCAAGGAGATCGAAGCCTTCGTCGGCGACCGCCTGCTCGAAGCGGCATGGCGCGAGGCGCTGTGGCTGATCAAGGACGGCATCTGCACGGTCGAGGAACTCGACGACATCATGCGCTATGGCTTCGGCCTGCGCTGGGCGCAGATGGGCATGTTCCAGGTCTATCGCGTCGCCGGCGGCGAGGCCGGCATGCGCCACTTCATGGCGCAGTTCGGTCCGTGCCTTAAGTGGCCGTGGACTAAGCTGATGGATGTGCCGGAGTTCAACGACGAGCTGGTCGACCTGATCGCCACGCAGTCCGACGACCAGGCGCATGGACTGTCGATCCGCGAGCTGGAAAAGATCCGCGACGACAATCTGGTCGCGATCATGGATGCCCTGTCGAAGCAGAACAAGGGCAAGGGCTGGGGTGCCGGCGCCCTGCACAAGGACTATACCAAGCAGCTGGCCAAACTGGCGGCAAGCAAGCCGACGGCCTCCAAGGCGGCCGAGAAGGCCAAGGCGTTGAAACCGGTGAAGAAAGCCGAAAAGCCGAAGAAGAAGACCGGCAAGAAGAAAGGCTGAGAGCATGGATTTCGGGCTGTCGGAGGAACAGAAGCTCATCGTCGAGACGACGCGCGCCTTCGTCGAGAACGAGCTTTACCCGCATGAGCGCGAGGTCGAACGCACCGGCGTGCTGCGCCGCGAGCTGATCGAGGAGATCAAGGCCAAGGCGATCGAGGCCGGGCTCTATGCCGCCAACATGCCGGCCGACGTCGGCGGCGCCGGGCTCGATACGGTGACCTGGCTGCTCTACGAAAAGGAACTCGGCCGCGCCAATTACGCGCTGCACTGGACCTGCGTGGCGCGGCCGTCCAACATCCTCCTGGCCGGCACGCCGGAGCAGCGCGAGAGGTATCTGTTCCCTTGCATCCGTGGCGAGAAATGGGATTGCCTGGCGATGACCGAGCCGGGCGCCGGCTCCGATCTGCGCGGCATGAAGGCGACCGCGGTGCAGGACGGCGACGATTGGGTGCTGAACGGCACCAAGCATTTCATCAGCCATGCCGATCTCGCCGACTTCGCCATCGTCTTCATGGCCTCGGGCGAAGAGGATTCGCCGCGCGGCAAGCGCAAGAAGATCACCGCCTTCTTCGTCGACAAGGGCACCAAGG
Source organism: Mesorhizobium calcicola (assembly GCF_042682105.1). NCBI lineage: Bacteria > Pseudomonadati > Pseudomonadota > Alphaproteobacteria > Hyphomicrobiales > Phyllobacteriaceae > Mesorhizobium > Mesorhizobium calcicola. The sequence continues at coordinate 81,533 of NZ_JBHUGY010000002.1, read as the reverse complement.
GCTTTGCCGTACGCGACGGCTATCGCAACGTCTCGCATCGCGGCTACACCAACGCCATCCTCGAATTCGACGATTGCCGGCTTCCCGCAAGCCAGGTGCTCGGCGAGGTCCACAAGGGTTTTGACGTCGCCAACTCCTGGCTGGGGGCCACCCGGCTGCAGGTCGGCGCCACCTGTCTTGGCCGCGCCGAGCGGGCGCTTGGCCATGCCATCGAATATGCCGCGCAGCGCCAGCAGTTCGGCCAGCAGATCGGCAAGTTCCAGGGCGTGTCGTTCAAGCTTGCCGACATGGCGACCGAACTGAAGGCCGCCGACCTGATGGTGTTCGAAGCCGGCTGGAAGTACGATCAGGGCACCGTCACCGACCAGGACATGGCCATGGCCAAGCTGAAGGCTACCGAAATGCTCGCCTTCGTCGCCGACGAAGCGATCCAGATCCATGGCGGCATGGGGCTGATGGACGACCTGCCGCTGGAGCGCATCTGGCGCGACGCCCGCGTCGAGCGCATCTGGGAAGGCACGTCGGAGATTCAGCGCCACATCATTTCGCGGGCGCTGCTGCGTCCGTTTGGAGCCTGATCCATGCATACACTCGAACGCCTTCTGCGACCGAAGTCGATTGCTGTCTTCGGCGGCGCACAGGCTGCCGCCGTCGTCGCGCAGTCGATCAAGATGGGTTTTGCCGGCGAGATCTGGCCGGTGCACCCGACCAAGGACGAGGTCGCCGGGCGCAAGGCCTATCGTTCGGTGGCCAATCTGCCCGGCGCGCCGGACGCCGCGTTTGTCGGCGTCAACAGGCACCTGACCATCGAGGTGGTCAAGGCGCTGGCCGAACGCGGCGCCGGCGGCGCCGTCTGCTTCGCCGCAGGGTTTCTCGAGACCGAGGCCTATGACGACGACGGCGAGCGGCTGCAGGCCGAGCTGGTTGCCGCGGCGGGCCGGATGCCGATCATCGGGCCGAATTGCTATGGCCTGATCAACTATGCCGACGGCGCCCTTTTGTGGCCCGACCAGCATGGCGGCATCAGGCTGGCCGAGGGCGGCAAAGGCGTCGCCATCATCACCCAGTCGTCCAACATCGCCATCAACATGACGATGCAGAAGCGCGGCCTGCCGATCGCCTTCCTGATGACCGCCGGCAACCAGGCGCAGACCGGCCTGTCCGAAATGGCGCTCGGCCTGATCGAGGACGAGCGGGTCACATCGCTCGGCCTGCATATCGAGGCTTTTGACTCGGTAGCCGGCTTCGAGCGATTGGCGGCGCGGGCTCGTGAGCTGAGGAAGCCGATCATCGCCATGAAGGTCGGCCGCTCCGAACAGGCGCGGCAGGCGACAGTCTCGCACACCGCCTCGCTGGCTGGCTCGGACGCGGCCTCGGGTGCCTTCCTGAAGCGGCTTGGCATCGCCCGTGTCGATTCAATTCCCGCCTTCATCGAAGCGCTGAAGCTGCTGCACGTCACCGGACCCTTGCCGGGCTATCGGCTGTCGTCGATGAGCTGCTCGGGCGGCGAAGCGTCCGTCATGGCCGACAGTGCCGAGGGCCGCTGGGTCAATTTCCCCGACCTGACCGGCACCCACCGCGCCCATGTCAAATCGACGCTCGGGCCGCTGGTCGCGGTGGCCAACCCGCTCGACTACCACACCTTCATCTGGAACAACGAGCCGGCGATGACCGCCACCTTCACCGCCATGGTGTCGGGCGGCTTCGACCTCAACATGCTGGTGCTGGACTTCCCGCGCCCCGACCGCTGCTCGGACACCGACTGGTGGGCGACGCTGCGCGCCTTCGAATCGGCGCTGAAGACCAACAAGGCGCAAGGCGCCATCGTCTCCTCGCTGCCGGAGAACCTGCCTGAGGAATATACGGCAGGGCTGATGGCGCGCGGCATGGTGCCGTTGTTCGGCATTTCCGAAGCGATGGATGCCGCCCAGGCGGCAGCCTTCATCGGCTGGGCGTGGCGGGAGCCGCAGGCGCAGCCGATCGACACGTCCGCCTCCGGCGCGCCCGGTGGCGACCACATCACCCCCGACGAGGCCGAGGCGAAAGCGCGGCTGATCAAGGCCGGCCTGCCGGTGCCCAAGGGCGAAAGCGCCGTCAATGCGGTCGAGGCGGTGATCTCGTCGATGGCACTCGGCTTCCCGGTGGCGCTGAAGGCGCTGGGCGTCACCCACAAATCCGAGGTCGGTGCAGTCAGGCTCAACCTGAAGGATGCCGAATCCGTCAGCTCGGCGGCGCACGATCTCTTGCCGCTCGGCTCCGGCCTCTATGTCGAACGCATGGTGCGCGACGGTGTCGCCGAACTCATCGTAGGCTTCACCCGCGATCCGATGTTCGGCGCGGTGATGACGCTGGGCACTGGCGGCGTGCTGGTCGAGCTGTTGCGCGACAGCGTCACGCTGATGCTGCCGGCAACTCGCGACGACATCGAGGCGGCGTTGCGCGGCCTCAAACTGTTCCCGTTGCTCGAAGGCTATCGCGGCCGGCCGAGGGCCGATGTTTCGGCGGCCATCGACGCCATCTCGGGCATTGCCGCCTTCGTGCAACAGAATGCCGGCGAGATCGAGGAGCTCGACATCAACCCGCTGATCGTCTGCACCGAGGGCAAGGGTGCCTGGATCGCCGACGCGCTGCTGGTGCTGGGAGACAAGAAGGATGCCTGACGTCATCTCGACCCGCAGCGAGGGCACGATCCTCGAGGTCACGCTCGACCGGCCCAAGGCCAACGCCATCGACCTCAAGACCTCGCGGCTGATGGGCGAGACGTTCAAGGCGTTCCGCGACGATCCGAGCCTACGTGTGGCCATCGTCAAGACGGCCGGCGACAAGTTCTTCTGCGCCGGCTGGGACCTCAAGGCGGCGGCCGGCGGCGATGCGGTCGACGGCGACTACGGCGTCGGCGGCTTCGCCGGGCTGCAGGAACTGCGCGACCTCAACAAGCCGGTCATCGCCTGCGTCAACGGCATGGCGGTGGGCGGCGGCTTCGAGCTGGCGCTGTCCTGCGACCTCATCTACGCCTCCGATCATTCCTCCTTCGCGCTGCCCGAGATCCGTGCCGGCACACTGGCCGATGCGGCGACGATCAAATTGCCGAAGCGCATCCCCTATCATGTCGCCATGGACCTGTTGCTCACCGGCCGCTGGATGGATGTTGCCGAAGCGCATCGCTGGGGCCTGGTCAACGAGGTGTTGCCCAAGGAGAAGCTCGAGGACCGCGTCTGGGAGATCGCCCGGCTGCTCGCCAGCGGCCCGCCGCTGGTGTTTGCCGCGATCAAGGAGACCGCGCGCGTGGCCGAGGCGCTCACCTTCCAGGACGCCATGAACAAGGTGACGCGCCGCCAGTTGCCGACCGTCGATGCGCTTTATGGCTCCGAGGACAATATGGAAGGTTTTCGCGCCTTCGGCGAGAAGCGCGATCCGGTGTGGAAGGGGAAGTGAAGGGTTTACCGACGTGATGGCGTTCCTTCCCACCCCCCTCTGTCCTGCCGGACATCTCCCCCGCAAGGGGGGAGATTGGATGTCATTTCCGCTTTCGCCAATTGTCGATGCTGCAAGAAGAGCGCCGCGGGTGGAGCCGCCGATCTCCCCCCTTGCGGGGGAGATGGCCGGCAGGCCAGAGGGGGGTGCCTGGGCTCAACCTTCGCACCCCTTGCCACGCCCATGACCGACTACAAAACCCTCACCGACGCCGAGACCTGGGCCTTCATCGAGCGGACCAATTCCTATTATCCGCCCGATGCGATCGACTACACGATCGCGCAGCAGCGCCAGACTTACGACCGGATGTGCCGCGAATTCTTTGCCGGCTATCCCGATGGCGTTGCGGTCGAAACCTCTGCCATTGCCACGCCCACGCACGACATCCCGATCCGCATCTACAGAAGCGCACAAGCAGCAGTGACTGTGCTCTATGTCCATGGCGGCGGTTTTATCCTCGGCGGCCTCGACAGCCATGACGATGTCTGTGCCGAACTCTGCGCCCGCACCGGTTATGAGGTGGTTTCTGTCGACTACCGGCTGGCGCCGGAACACCTGCATCCGGCGGCCTTCGACGACGTGAAGAGTGCTTTCAAATGGGCCGCCGCTACCCGCTCACACCCTGTCGTGCTTTGCGGCGACAGCGCCGGCGGCAATCTCTGCGCCGCCGTCAGCCATGCGACGCGCGGCCACGCGAAAAGGCCGGTCGGCCAGGTGCTGATCTGTCCCGGCCTCGGCGGCGACCGCTCGAAGGGATCCTATCTCAGGCATGCCGAGCCGCCGATGCTGACCATGCGCGATCTCGAATTCTACAAGCACATCCGCACCGGCGGGCAGGACCGCAACGGCGATCCGACGCTGGCTCCGCTTGCCGACACCGACTTCTCCAACCTGCCACCGACGGTGCTGATCACCGCGGAGTGCGACCCGCTGTCATCCGACGGCGAGGCCTATCGCGACCGCATCGTCGCAGCGGGCGGGCGCGCCACCTGGTTCGAGGAACCAGGCCTGGTGCACGGCTATCTCAGGGCACGGAATACGGTCGGCCGCGCCCGCGCGAGCTTCACCCGGATCACTGAGGCGGTAGCAGCCTTGGGAAGGGGCGAATGGATCCCGTGAGCGCCGTCATCCATATGCGGCGTATATAATTCAGGCCAAAACCTGCTCTCGAATTCCTATGCGGCCCGCGACTATGTAATTCCCAGCCGCCTGACTGGCGGCCGGAACGACGGATTGGCTTCAAACATGAGATCACATTCAGTCTGGCTGACCTCCAGGGTCAGCCGCAGGGTGCCGACGGAATATTTTGTCCTGGCAAACCTCAGAGAACAGGGCGCGATCATCGGCCGGCTGGCCGGCCATCCGATCGCCGATACGGTCGTCGATGCGAGCGGATCCCGATATCGCTATGTCGGCGTTGCAACGCGCGACGCCAATGGACGATTCGATGTCGAAGCGCTCTGGACTGGCGAATGGATCGTCCAGCCGGGCCTGGTCTATGCCGCCGACGGCAAGGCCGCTCCGTCAAAGCCGCTGCTGCGCGGGCGCGGCCGCAATCCGCCCTGATTGCACTGGAGCGGTTCACCGTTTCACGGAAACGGCAAGGCCGCTCCGTCTCTCTGTTCTGACGCAATTCCCAAGGGAAAGCGCTACGCGCCTTTCCCGGGAAAACCGTTTCACACTTTTCCTGGAATTGCTTTTGGCCGGATCCACCCTCGTTCAGGGCCACCATCGCCTCTCGAATTGCCGTCACGGTTTCAGGACGGGCAGGCGTCATTGGCAAGCGGACGTCCGGTCTCAGCCCCAGCGCCAGATGCAGGGCGTATTTGACCGGTATCGGATTGCTCTCCAGCTCAAGTGCGGCGATCAGCGGCAGCAAGCGATGATGGATGGCCCGGGCGGTGTGGTGGTCGCCTTGCCGGCATGCATCATGCATCTCGACGCACAGTCGAGGCGCGACGTTGGAGACCACGGAGATCGTTCCTCGCCCGCCCATGGTGTTGAAGCCGAACGATGTCGCGTCGTGGCCGGCCAGACAGATGAAGCGACGCCTGAGCACCGCGGGAAGCGATGACAGGCGATTCACATCGCCGGTGGCGTCCTTGATGCCGACGATGGTTGGAATCTGCGCCAGGCGCTCGACCGTCTCCAACGACAGGTCGACGCCGGTTCGCGCCGGGACGTTGTAGACGATGATCGGTATCTTGACCTTGCTGGCGACGGCTTCGAAGTGGCGGAAAATCCCCTCCTGGCTCGGCCTGTTGTAGTACGGCGTCACGATCAGGGCAGCGTCGGCGCCGAAAGCTTCGGCGGCTGTCGAAAGGGCAATCGTCGTCTCGGTGCTGTTCGTCCCGGTGCCGGCGATGACCGGCACCCTGCCCTCGGCGATTTTCACGCAGAGCGCGATGATGTCGAGGCGCTCCTCCCACGATAGGGTCGGGGACTCACCGGTGGTGCCGCACGGCACCAGCCCGTTGATCCCTTGCTCGATCTGCCAACGCAACAGCGTGGTCAGCTGTTTCAGATCGACCTCGCCGTCGGTGAATGGCGTTGCCAGTGCGGTCATCGCTCCGGTCAGGCGCGTTCGTGCTTGTTCTGACGTCATGGGAATCAAATTCTCCTTGGTGATTGTTTGGTACGATGCCTGTTCGAGATGCGAGGCAAGCAAGGCCGAGAGCACCGCGGCAGCCAGGTCGATGTGGTCAGCTTCGAATTTGCCGGACTTGCCCGGCGTTCCTTCAGGCATGGCTTGAATGCCGCAAAGCCAACGCTCGCCGATCCTGCCGATCGATGACACCGAACGCTCCGGCTTCGACAGGGCGACGAGCAGGAGGACGGCGTCGAGCGTGGCGCCGGCCTCGACCAGGCCGGCAAACCGGCGGCCTTGCCGGGATGATCTGTCCAGCGACAGAGCGTAGGCGGCTTCCCACAGCTGGTGTTCGAGCAGCCTGCCGACATGCGGCAGGCGATCAAGCAACCCTGTCAGGTCGGCAGTGCTGGAAGTGTCCATGGTCAGATTTCCGCAAGATGATGCGGCCGGAAACAGGATCAATTGAACAGGGAAAGGCGGATGCTCGCCGGCGCGAAGCGTATCGCGCCGGCCCGATGACCGCTTTCCATCGTGGCAAAACGGACAGCGGAACTCCTGTCGGCAAAAACCCCGCCGGTCAGGCCTTCCTCGTCACGCGCAATCCAGTAACCTTCGCCGTCGCGTCCGACCACGAAGCGGTGAAGCGCGTTTCCGTCAGGGGGAATATGAGAACGTTGCATCTTGATCTCCTGCCTTGCGATCAGGAGAGCTGGGCAGCGACAGCGGCGGCGGCCAGCAAGGCGCCAACGACCAGAAGCCACCACGTCGGCGTGAAGGGAGCGACCAGGCTGGCCGGCCGACGATTGTTGTTGGCAGCACGCCTGATTTGTTCGAGCTGCGACGCCGGCAGCGGACGATGGGTGGGCAGATAGAGCCCGTCTGAAAGGAACATCGAAGACTTCTTTCTTTCTTAACTGTCGCCACGAGGTGGTGACTGCCTGCAGCGGCTCAGGACCGGCTGCACTCAGAAAGATAAAAGCATCCGCATTTCGAGGCGGCCCAAAACTGAAAAATATAAAAAAGTCATATGTTTATCGCCGGGGCGCATGTGGGGCCCACGCAGGAAACCAGACCGAGATGGCGCTGTCTCACGCCACCGCGGCGGCCGCCGCTCGGCCGGCGCTGCGGCCAGAAAAGATGCAGCCGCCGAGGAACGTGCCTTCGAGCGCCGCATAGCCATGCACGCCGCCGCCGCCGAAACCGGCAGCTTCGCCGACGGCAAAAAGCCCCGCCACCGGCTGGCCATCCGCACCCAGCACGCGGCTGTCGAGATCGGTCTGCAGGCCGCCCAGCGTCTTGCGGGTCAGGATGTTGAGGCGCACCGCAATCAGCGGGCCATTCGCGGGATCGAGCATCTTGTGCGGCTTTGCCGTGCGGATCAGCCTGTCACCGAGATAGGCGCGGGCACCGCGCAGCGCCGTGACCTGCATGTCCTTGGAGAACGGATTGTCGAGCTGCCGGTCGCGGGCACGGATCTCGCGTTCGACTTGGCCGAGCTCGAGCAACGGCTCGCCGCCGGCCAGTTTGTTCATGCGGGCGACCAACGCCGGCAGCTCGACCTCGACGATGAAATCCTCACCCTTCTCCATGAAGGCTTTCACCGGTCCTGGAATGCCCGATGTGGCGCGGCCGAGCACCTGGCGCCAGCTCTTGCCGGTCAGGTCGGGGTTTTGCTCGGAACCCGACAGCGCGAACTCCTTCTGGATGATCTTCTTGGTCAGGATGAACCAGGAATAATCGAAGCCGGTGCTCATGATGTGGCTGAGCGTGCCCAGCGTGTCGAAGCCGGGATAGAGCGGCACCGGCAGCCGTTTGCCCCTGGCATCGAGCCACAGCGATGACGGGCCGGGCAGGATGCGGATCGCATGGTCGGTCCAGATCGGCGCCCAGTTCTTGATGCCCTCGACATAGTGCCACATGCGGTCGCGGTTGATGATTGAGCCGCCAGCCGCTTCTGATATCGCCAGCATGCGGCCGTCGACATGGTCGGGCACGCCGGTGATCATGCGCTTCGGTGCCGCGCCGAGCCGCCGCGGCCAGTTTTCCCGGACAAGCTGATGGTTGGCGCCAATGCCGCCGGAGGCGACGATCACCGCTTGCGCGTGAAGCTCGAAATCGCCTGATATGTCGCGTGAACTCTTGTGGCCGCGCTCGACCGGGCTCGGCTGCAGGATGTCGCCACGCACGCCGTCGACGGTGGCACCCGTGCGGGTCAATTCGTTGACCTGGTGGCGGAATTTGAAGCGGATCAATCCGCTTTTCTCGGCTTCGCGGACGCGCTGGACGAAGGGTTCAAGCACGCCGGGCCCGGTGCCCCAGGTGACGTGGAAGCGCGGCACCGAATTGCCGTGGCCGATGGCATTGCCGCCACCGCGCTCGGCCCAACCGACCACGGGGAAGAATTTCAGGCCGCGCTGCATCAGCCACGAGCGTTTCTCGCCGGCAGCGAAGCCGACATACGCTTCAGCCCAGCGGCGCGGCCACAGATCCTCCGGGCGGTCGAAAGCGGCGGTGCCCAGCCAGTCCTCGAGCGCCAGATCATGCGAATCGCGGATGCGCATGCGCCGCTGCTCGGGCGAATCGACGAGGAAAAGGCCGCCGAACGACCAGAACGCCTGGCCGCCGAGCGACTGTTCCGGCTCCTGGTCGACGATGATGATTTTCTTGCCGGCCTCGGCAAGCTCGGCGGCGGCAACCAGCCCGGCGAGGCCGGCGCCGACAATGATCACATCCGCGTCGTCAGCCATCTTTTCTCCCAATTAGCCGGCTAAATCAACTTCAGGCAAAACGTGAAAAAACTTTCCCTCCGGAATGCATCAAGCAAGGGTCAGACGGCCTCCCAGCCGTCCTTGCCGCCGGCGCGGAAGATGGCGTCGATGACCTTCTGGTTGAGCACCGATTCCTCCAGCGTGAACACACGCTCCTCGCCGCCCTGTGCGGCCCGCGCGAAGGTCTCGACTTCCCGCCGGTACTGCTGGGTGCCGGGAAAGCGGAAGACCTGCGCCTCCGTGTGGCTCTGGTTGTGCAGTTCGACGCGGTGGTGGTCGTAGAGCCCTGCATTGAAGGGCGAGAACACCTCGATGAAACCCTTCTCGCCGTGGAAGACCATGACCTGGCGGGCCGCCATCTGCGTCGACAGGTAGAAGGACAGTTCGAAATCGCCGAAATCGGCACGGATCGAGGAATAGATGTCGGTGCCGAATGTCTTGTCGCGCTCGATCGTCGCCTGCACCCGCAGCGGCTCCTTGCCGGTGGAAAAGCGCGTCGACACCGTCGGGTAGACGCCGATATCGGGCAACGCGCCACCGCCGAGATCGAGCTGGTTGCGCATGTTGCTGGGGTCGACGTTGTAGTAGGAGAACGCGCCCTGCACATGGCGCAGCCGGCCGATGGCGCCGCTGGCGATCAGGTCGCGCACCTTGATCCATTGCGGGTGGTAGATGACCATGAAGGCTTCGCAGACCAGCACTTTCTTGGCATCACGCAGCTTGATCAGCGGGAGAATGTCCTTGGCGTCGAGCGCCAGCGGCTTTTCGACCAGCACATGCTTGCCGGCCTCGATGGCCTTGGCTGTCCATTCGACGTGTTGGGAGGTCGGTAGCGGGATGTAGACGCCGTCGATCTCACTGGAGGCGAGCAGGTCCTCGTAGGAACCGAAAGCGTGGCGCGCGCCGAAGCGTTCGGCCAGTGCCTTGGCCTTCGACAGGTCGCGGCTGGCGATCGCCGCCAGAACGCCGTTCTCCGCCTCGACCATTGCCGGCAACAACTGCTCGCGGCCGATCTTGGCCGTCGACAAAACACCCCATCGGAACATCAGGCTTCTCCCTATCGACTACAGGCGACGAGGTTTGCCCGAAATCTCGGGAAAAGCCAATGCGGGTGCTGAGTTCCGCTCAGCCCCTTTTGCCGGTCAGCGTCATGTCGAAGTCGACGATATTCGAATAGATCGGCGTGCCGACATCCATGCCGTAACGTGACCTGAGCACCTGGCCGGTGACATGGAATTTGATCGTGCCTGCCTTCAGCCCGCCAAGCTCGGCTGTGAACTTCTCCGGGAACGTCTTGCCGCGCGCCGTCAGCCGGCCGCTGACGAGAGCCGTGGTGTCGCTGGTGCGGGTCACGCTGGTCGAGCGGAACTGGATCTCCGGGCTGTTGGCGGCGTCGAACACCGCGTCGGAGCGCAGGAAGGAATCGATGCGGCCCTGGCCGGTGCCGACGCTTTCGGGAAAGATGGTGAAATTGACCTGCGAGCGGGCGACGTCGGTGTTGTCGATGCGGATCGAGCCCTTGAAGCGGGCGAAGGCGCCATTGAGGCCGCCGCCACCGACCTTGCCGATGGAAAAGCGGATGCTGGAGCCGGCCGGGCTGATCCCATAGCTGCCGGCGGCGTCACCAAGCTCGACGGCCGCTGAAACCGGCATGGCAAGGCAAACGGCGACCGCCGCAAATCCGAGGATGCGCATATACATGGGGTTATTCCTTGTTGTAGGCAGCGCATTTCCTGCGCGCCTCACCCCATGAACGAATGATCCGGCCGCTCTATTCCGCACCATCGTCTGACGAAGGCGTGATCATGCGCGTGAGCACGGCATCCCTGAGCTGGAAATGGTGACGCAGCGCCGCCGCGACATGCAGCACAACCAGCATCATGCCGGCATAGGCGAGATACCAATGCGCCGCCGCCCAGAAGCTTTCGGCCGCATCCGATTCGGCCAGCGGCAGGTTCGGCATGAGGAAAAGATTGAACGGCAGGCTGGGGATCTCCAGCATCGACACCGACACCAGCGCCCAGCCGGACAAAGGCAGGGCCAATTGGAACGCGTAGAGCGCAAGGTGAGCGAGCGGCGCGGCCCGCCGCTCCAAGGTTCCGACCGATCGCGGCAGCGCCGGCCAGACATTGCCGAGGCGCCAGCCGATGCGCAGGATCACCAGTCCGAGCAGCAGAAAGCCGAAGGATTTGTGCAGCTGGATCAGTTCGAAGGCGGTGCGCTGGCTGGTCAGCCGCACCATGATGAAGCCGAGCCCGAACTGGCCGATGAAGATCAGCGCAATCAGCCAGTGAAGAATGATCGCCCCCCAACCGTAGCGGGTCGTGCTGTTTGTGATGGATGCCTGCATGGAACGTGAACGATGGGTGGGGCGGGTTTCTTCCAGCGTTCTTCACCCTCCCCCTTGTGGGAGGGTCGGCTCGCAGTCGGAGCGAAGCGGAGATTGCGAGACGGGGTGGGGGTGCGCCCTACGAGTACCCCCACCCCGCTCCGCTTCACGGATCGACCCTCCCCACAAGGGGAGGGTGGTCGCGCTTCATCCGCTCACCTTGAAGAAATCGACGAAGGCCCTGAGTGCCGGCCGCATCTGGCGGCGGCTGGGATAGTAGACGAAGAAACCGTCGAAGGGCGGACACCAGTCCTTCAGCACGCGGATCAGCCGGCCGTCGGCGAGCGGCGTGCGGACATAATCCTCGAAGACGAAGGCGAGCCCGGTGCCGTCGACCGCCGCTTGCGCGATCAGATGGTCCTCGTCGAGGATCAGCGGCCCCTGCGCGGCGATCTCGATTTCCTCGCCGCCCTTCGCGAATTCCCAGCGGTAGAGAACGCCGCTGGAGAAGCGGAAGCGGATGCAGCGATGATCGGCAAGGTCGCGCGGATGATGCGGTCTCGGCATGGCCGCGAAATAGGATGGCGCGCCAACCACTGCGCCGCGAATGTCCGGCCCGATACGCACCGCGATCATGTCGCGCTGCAGGCTCTCGCCAAGCCGCACGCCGGCATCGAAACCGCCTTCCACCACATCGGTGAAGCGGTCCTCGATGACAATCTCCAGGACGATGTCGGGATAGGCCGCCGCGAACGCACCGAGCCGTGGCGTCAACACCAGATGGGCGGCGGTGCGCGGCACGCTGAGCCGGAGATTGCCGGCCGGCCGGTCGCGCGACTCGACCGCCGTCTCCAGAGCCAGGTCGATTTCCGATAAAGCCGGATGCAATCGCTCCAGCAGCTGCGCGCCTTCTTCCGTCGGCGCGACGCTGCGGGTGCTGCGCGCCAAGAGCCGCACGCCGAGCCGCGCCTCCAGGCTGGATACCGCATGGCTGACCGCCGACGGCGCAATGGCCAATTCCCTGGCAGCGCCGCGAAAACTGCCGCATTGGGCAACGGTTGCCAGCACGGCAAGCTGTGAAAGATGTGCTCGGTTCATTGATCTATTTCTTGGAACAGCCCGTACGAAGAAGAGCTGATTATCGAACAGACTGCAAGGCGCTATCTCCTCATGCATGTCGCCCAAAAGTCCGCAGCGGTTTTGGGGGCAACGATTGCATAAAACAAAGACTTAAAGCGCGTTGTCGACGCGCTTTAAGCATCACAACAAGGAGACGCGTGATGCAAACCCGCAAGCTAGGAACTGAATTGAACGTCTACCCCGTCGGCCTCGGCTGCATGGGCATGAGCTTCGTCTATGGCGGCCAGCCGGAGGCCGAGGCGATCGCCACCTTGCGCCGCGCCGTCGAGATCGGTGTGAATTTCTTCGACACGGCTGAAGTCTATGGCCCCTACGAGAACGAGATCCTGCTCGGCAAGGCGCTGAAGTCGGTGCGTGACAAGGTGACCATCGCCACGAAATTCGGCTTCAAGATCCTGGAGGAAGGCACAGGCATCGACCGCATGGCCGGCGTCGACAGCCGCCCCGAACATGTCAAGGCGGTGGCCGAGGCGTCGCTGAAGCGGCTCGGCACCGATGTCATCGACCTCTACTACCAGCATCGCGTCGATCCCAACGTGCCGACCGAGGATACGGTCGGCGCCATGGCCGAACTGGTGCGCGAAGGCAAGGTGCGGGCGCTCGGCCTGTCGGAGGCGAGCGCGGCAACCATCCGCCGGGCGCATGCCGTGCATCCGATATCGGCCGTGCAGAGCGAATACTCGCTGTGGAGCCGCGACCCGGAAGACGAGGTGCTCGCCGTCTGCCGCGAGCTTGGCATCGGCTTCGTTCCCTACAGCCCGCTCGGCCGTGGCCTGTTGACCGGCACGATCGCCAAACCCGAAGCCTTGAGCGACGGCGACTGGCGCCGCGGCCTGCCGCGCTTCCAGGCCGACGCCATGGCCGCCAACGCCGCGGTCATCGCCACGCTGGAAAAGATGGCGGCCGAGAAGGGCGTGACGTCGGCGCAGCTGGCGCTGGCCTGGGTGCTGCACCAGTGCGACTTCATCGTGCCGATCCCCGGCGCGCGGAAAATCCGTCATCTGGAGCAGAACGCGGCGGCGGCCGGGATCGAGCTGAGCGCGGCCGAGGTGCAAGCCATCGGCGACGCACTGTCACCGGACAAGGTGGTCGGCAAGCGCTACACCGAGGAGCTGCTGGCGCTGGTGAATAGGTGAGCGTTGACCTCGGATCAATCGAAGGGGCGCTGCGGCGCCCCTTCGATTGCTGTGCGAGATGTTGGCGCGAAACACCCCCCTCTGTCCTGCCGGACATCTCCCCCGCAAGGAGGGAGATTGGCAGTTCCACGGCTATCGCCTTTTCTCCAACGCTGGCGACTAGCGAAGGCCGGCGTGACATCCAATCTCCCCCCTTGCGGGGGAGATGTCCGGCAGGACAGAGGGGGGTGCTGTCCCGCGACATGTAATCTTCTCTATGCCTACCACGGCACGACTGATATCTCCGGCCAATTACCCTTCGCACGCGCCCCCTTGGCCTCATGCGTCTGCCGGTTGTCCATCACCCGGTTGGGCGTGATGCGAAACGAGAAGATGTCGTCGAGGCCAAACGGCGCCACAAGTTCGAGTTGCCCGGCTGCATCGAAGCGGACGCCGACCGCGTGGGTTTTGGAGGCGAAGTGGCGGACCGAGTCGCTGGAGCTTGTATAGCGCGGGCACGGCTGTCCGAACTTCAGCGGATACCAGAGATGAACGCGGGCCTGATTGCGCACCTCGACCGGCAGCGTCAGCCCCTCGAAGTGCTTTGCAGCTCGCCGAATGACGCCGTCCTCAGCCTCATAGGAGAGGTCGCTCTCATCGAAATAGAACAGGTCGACATCCTTGATGCCGTAGCCCGATGGCTTGCCTGTCAGCTCGTTCCAGACGGTGTTGTAGAGCGCGCCGGACACCAGCAGCCAGTCGGGCAAGGCAAGACGCCGCGCCAGGCCCAAAGCGTCACTCAGCATCGCGTCTCTCGACACGATGTCGAGAAACGCCGCACGTTGTGCTTCGAACGGGAGCCCGGAATAGCGCAGATGGTCCATCGCCCTTTGGAGAGCGATTCGCCACTTGCCCGCAATCCCTCAAGTCCTGAGCACGCCACCCGTCTGCTTGCCGACATTCTCGACGATGCGCCTGGCCAAGGCCTCGAAATCCTCGTCGGTCAGCGTCTTCTCGACCGGTTGGATCGACACTTCGATGGCGATCGACTTCTTGGCCGCGCCGAGCGACGTCCCCTCGAAAATATCGAAGACCGAAACGCCTGATATCAGCTTCTTGTCGGCGGCAAGGGCGGCGCGCACCAGCGTGCCGGCCTCGACCGCTCTGTCGACGACGAAAGCGAAATCGCGCTTCACCGCCTGGAAGGCGGACAGTTCCAGCTTCGGCTTGGTTTTCGTCGGCTTGGCCTTCGGCTCGGGCACGGCGTCGACGAAGACTTCGAAGCCGCAGAGCGGCCCGGAGACATCGAGCCCCTCCAGCGTCTTGGGATGGAATTCGCCGAAGGTGCCGAGCACGGTTTTCGGCCCGAGCTTGATCGTGCCGGAGCGGCCGGGATGATACCAGGCCGGCCCCCCGGCCTCGACCTGCAATCGGTCGACCGGCGCGCCGCAGGCTTCGAGTGCGGCGATCGCATCGGCCTTGGCGTCGAACACGCCGACCGGGCCTGAATTGCCGGCCCAGTTGCGGCCTGAGCCGTCGAGCTTTGCCGTGCCGCGCCGCACGCCGGCGGCAACGCGCCGCTGCTGGTCGGCGCCGTCGCCCTCGTAGGTGCCCGACACTTCGAACAGGGCGACGTCGCCAATGCCCCTGTCGGCATTGCGCTGGGCAGCGGCGATCAGCCCCGGCAGCAGCGACGGCCGCATGTCGGACATGTCGGCGGCGATCGGGTTGGCGAGCTTCAGCGCCATCTGGCCGCCGCCGAACAGCTCGGCATGCTTGGCCGGAATGAACGACCAGGTGACGGCCTCCATCATGCCACGCACGGCAAGCGCGCGCTTGGCCGTGCGCGTGCGGACCTGCAGCGTGGTGAGGATCCTGGCATTGACCGCGTTATGCGCGCCGAGCGGCTGCGGTGCAATGTTGTCGACGCCGTGGATGCGCATCACCTCCTCGACAAGGTCGGCCTTGCCGTCGACATCGGGACGCCAGGACGGAACCTTCACGTCGACAATTTCGCCCGAGCCCCGCGGCTCGAAGCCGAGGCGCGACAGGATGTCGAGGCTTGTCCGGCTCGGCACCTCGATGCCGGTCAGCCGTTTCACTTCCGAAAGCGGGAAGGAAACGATCTTGGGCTGGTGGCCGGCGTAGCCGACGACTTCGGTCTCCGTCGGCGTGCCGCCGCAGAAATCGAGCACCAGTTTCGTTGCCAATTCGACGCCGGGCACCATGAATTCAGGGTCCACGCCGCGCTCGAAGCGGTAGCGCGCGTCGGTGATGATGCCGAGCGTGCGGCCGGTGCGGGCGGTGGTGATCGGATCCCAGAGCGCCGACTCGATCAGCACGTCCGACGTGTTCTCGTCACAGCCCGAATGCTCGCCGCCCATGATGCCGGCGATCGACTCGACGCCGTCCTCATCTGATATGACGCACATCTCCGGCGTCAGCGCGTATTCGCGGCCGTCGAGCGCCTGCACCTTTTCACCATCGCGCGCGCGCCGCACGGTCAGATTGCCTGCGACCTTCCCGGCGTCGAATACATGCAGCGGCCGGCCGCGGTCGAAGGTGACGTAGTTGGTGATGTCGACCAGCGCGCTGATCGGCCTCAACCCAATGGCGATCAACCGCTGCTGCAGCCATTTCGGCGATGGGCCGTTCTTGACTCCACGCACCAGCCGCAGCGCAAAGCCGGGGCAGAGCTCCGGCGCCTCGATCGTCACCTTGACCGGACACATGCCGTTGCCGACATGCGGCATAATGGCGCCACCGACCAGGCGTCCAAGCCCGCTCGCCGCCAAATCGCGGGCAATGCCGTAGACGCTGGTGGCGTCCGGCCGGTTCGGCGTCAGGTTGATCTCGATGACCGGATCGTCGAGATGCGCATAGCTGGCGAAGCTGATGCCGACAGGCGCATCTTCAGGCAGATCGATGATGCCGTTGTGCTCGTCGGAAAGCTCCAGCTCGCGCTCGGAACACATCATGCCATGGCTTTCGACGCCCCTGATCTTGCCGACCGCAAGCGTCACGTCGATGCCGGGCACATAGGTGCCGGGCGCAGCAAAGGCGCCGATCAGACCCGCGCGGGCGTTAGGCGCCCCGCACACCACTTGCACCGGCGGCTTGCCGTCGCCTGTATCGACGGTGAGCACGCGCAGCCGGTCGGCATCGGGATGCTGCACCGCCGTCAATACCTTGGCGATGACGAACGGTTTCAGGCTCGACTTGTCGTCGACATGCTCGACTTCGAGGCCGATCGAGGTCAGCCGCTCGACGATCTCGTCGAGCGTGGCGTCGGTCTCGAGATGGTCCTTGAGCCAGGAGAGGGTGAGTTTCATGGGACTGTTCCGTCTGGTCTTTTGACGCTTGTTTTCAGATGTCTCGGCAGATCGTCGGACATATGCAGGAAGGGAAGCTGCTCGCTGACATAGGCGTGCAGCGTCGGCTTGAAATCGGCCGGCATGTCCATGGCGCCGAGCGTGAAATAGATGACGTCCTCCAGCCGCTCGTCGACATAGGCGATCGGTGAGCCGCAGACGCCGCAGAACGAACGCGTCACCGGCCCGTTCTCGTACATCTTCAGCGCCTTGCCGGTGAACGCCACCTGATCGACGAGGAAGCCGACAAAGGCCGACACCGGCGCGCCGCTGGCCCGCCGGCAATCGCCGCAATGGCAATAGCTGACGTGATGCGGTTCGACCGATGCCTCGAACCGCACGGCGCCGCAGCGGCAGCCGCCGGTATGGGGCGCCGTCATGCGCTCAAGCCTCCGAACAGCGTCGGCATGTCGAGCGGCCTGAAACCATAATGCGACAGCCAGCGGACATCGGCATCGAAGAAGGCGCGCAGGTCCGGCATGCCGTATTTCAGCATGGCGATGCGATCGATGCCCATGCCCCAGGCGAAGCCCTGATATTCGTCCGGGTCGAGCCCGCCATGGCGCAGCACATTGGGATGCACCATGCCGCAGCCGAGGATCTCCATCCAGTCGGAGCCTTCGCCGAAGCGCACTTCGCCCGGCCGCGAACGGTCGCACTGGATGTCGACCTCGAGGCTGGGTTCGGTGAACGGGAAGAAGGATGGCCGGAAGCGCATTTTCACGCTCGGCACCTCGAAGAAGGCCTTGCAGAACTCCTCCAGCACCCACTTCATGTTGGCGACATTGGCTGATCTGTCGATCACCAGCCCCTCGACCTGATGGAACATCGGCGAGTGGGTGGCGTCCGAATCCTGGCGGTAGGTTTTCCCGGGAATGACGATGCGGATCGGCGGCTTCTTCGTCTCCATGGTGCGGATCTGCACCGGCGAGGTGTGGGTGCGCAAAAGCTTGCGCTCACCCTTCTCGTCCGGCTGGAAGAAGAAGGTGTCGTGCATCTCGCGCGCCGGATGGCCTTCCGGGAAATTCAGCGCGGTGAAATTGTAATAGTCGGTCTCGATGTCCGGACCTTCGGCGATCGAGAAGCCGAGATCGCCGAAGATCGCGGCAATCTCGTCGATGACCTGGCTGATCGGATGGATGCGGCCGCGCTCGGCCGGCGACTGCCGCACCGGCAGCGTCACGTCGACCCTTTCGGCGGCCAGGCGGGCGGTGATCGCCACATCCCTCAGCTCTGCCCGGCGCAGCGAGAGCGCATCGGTGACGCGGTTCTTGAGGCCGTTGATGGCCGGACCCTTCAGCTGGCGCTCCTCGGCGCTCATCGCACCGAGCGTCTTCAGCATCTCGGAAACCGAGCCCTTCTTGCCGAGGGCGGCGACGCGCACAGCTTCGATCGACGCCTCGTCGGCGGCTGAGGCGATGTCGGCAAGCAGCGAAGCTTCCAGGGCTTCAAGATTTCCAGCGGTGGCGTTCACGGCGAAACTCTCTCGATCGGGCGACCCACCTCCATCAGGCCTGTCACCAACTTGGTTACATCAGGGTCAAAAAAGAACCCGCGCCAGCCGTGCCAGCGCGGGTTCCCCAAAATCAGAATTGCGAATGCTTGGGAAGCGCTGGCTTAGGCGACAGCGCTTTCAAAAGCGTTCGGCGTGGTGTTCTTCAGATATTCGAGCGCAACCTTGGCCTTGGCCACCAGCGCGGCGAAAGCCTGCGGCTCATGGATGGCCATGTCCGACAGGATCTTGCGATCGATCTCGATGCCGGCCTTGTTGAGGCCGTCGATGAAGCGGCCATAGGTCAGGCCGTGCTCGTGGGTCGCTGCGTTGATGCGCTGGATCCACAGCGCGCGGAACGAGCGCTTGCGGTTCTTGCGGTCGCGGTAAGCGTACTGCAGCGACTTTTCCACCGCCTGCTTGGCGATGCGGATGGTGTTCTTGCGGCGGCCGTAGAAGCCCTTGGCGGCTTTCAGGACCTTCTTGTGCTTGGCGTGCGAGGTGACGCCTCTCTTTACGCGTGCCATGTCATGATCTCCTTAAAAGCAATTCCAGGAAAAGTGCCTAGCGGTTTTCCGTTCGGAATTGCGTAAAACAAATGCGTGTCCGGACCGAATGCCTTAGAGGCCGTTCGGCAGAAAATTCTTGATGACCTTCTTGCCATCCGGTTCAGCCAGAACCATCGTGCCGCGGGCATTTCGAATGAACTTGTTGGAACGCTTGATCATGCCGTGACGCTTGCCGGCCGCAGCCGACAGGACTTTACCCGTACCTGTGATCTTGAACCGCTTTTTGGCGGCGGACTTGGTCTTCATCTTGGGCATTTTGCTACTCCGTTTCTATGAGGTCGCTGTCCGTGCCTCTGGCACGCAGCACCTCTTGTTTTGTTCGCTTCAGGCCGACCAAAGCCCGAAAAGCAAATGAAACCGCCACGGCATGCCCTGCCGGGCGGTTTTTTGGAACGCGGTCCTATACGTCAAAGCAGCCCGCTGTGCAACACCCACTGCGCCCGCATTTCCGCGATGTCGGGACGCGACGCTCGGTCCTCGATCAGGGGAGCGTAAACAATACCGGCAAAATGCCTGACTGCTGGGCGCCGTCGATCAGTTCGAAGGCCGGCAGCGCGACGAGGAACACCAGGCCGTCGAGCAGCGTGGTCAACAGCAGGCGCGGCTTGAAGCTGCCCGTATCGCCCTCCTGGTAGAGCGACAATTTCGGGAAGAAGCGCGGCACTTTCGCCAGATAGGCCTGATATGGAGCGCCGAGCGCTTCCTTGAGGAATTTCTCCTCGCGCAGGATGACGATGTGGAAGGCGCCCGCGCACAAAACAGCGAAGAGAATGATGCCGGAGAACGAGCCGATCTGCGCGCCGACGCCGGCCGCAGCCACGGTCGAGAAGACATAGAGCGGGTTGCGGGTGATCGAGTAAGGCCCGCCCGTCACCACCTCGGAAGATTTGCGCCCGCCTATGTAGAGCGTCGCCCAAAGGCGCCCGACGATGCCGAGGAAAATCAGCAGCACGCCGAACATCTCGATCGTTTCATGTATCGGCGTGTCGGGCGGGAAGGTGGATTGGCCAAACAGCAGCGCTGCGAACAGCACGACCACGAGCCCGGCAAGCACCATCCTGCGCGTGCGCTGGTAGTTACCCAGCCCGTATTTGAGTTCTTTGTCCAAAGTCGGAATCCGATCGTCGAAGAGCCTAATGCATGTCGCCCAAAAAATGGCCCCGGTTATGGGAGGACGACATGCATAAAAACAGAGCCGGCGATCGCAGCATCTGGACAAGAAACAGGCGTCCCGCCGGTCGCCGGGACGCCCTGTAGCACAATTCAGGCGGATTTAGATCGCGATAACAGGCCTGACGTCATCGTGATCTAGCGCGGCGCCAGCACCATCATCATCTGGCGGCCTTCGAGCTTCGGTTCCGCTTCGACCTTGGCGATGGTCGCCACTTCCTCGCGAACCTTGTTCAGAAGCTGCATGCCGAGTTCCATATGCGCCATCTCGCGGCCACGGAATCGCAATGTCAGCTTGACCTTGTCGCCTTCCTCGAAGAAGCGGCGAACTGCCTTCATCTTGGTCTCGTAGTCATGGCTGTCGATGTTCGGGCGCATCTTGATCTCCTTGATCTCGATGACCTTCTGGTTCTTGCGCGCCTCGGCCGCCTTCTTCTGGTTGGCGTATTTCAACTTGCCGAGATCGAGGATCTTTACGACGGGGGGCACCGCATTGGGCGATATCTCGACGAGATCGAGCCCAGCCTCTTCGGCGAGCAGCAATGCGTCGTTGATGGAAACATCGCCGCGGTTCTGGCCTTCGGCGTCGATAAGCTGGACCCGGGGAACCCGGATATCGCGGTTGGAGCGCGGGCCATCCTTGGTCGGCGCCGCTGCTTTGAAAGGTCTGCGAATGGTCGTGGTCTCCTTGGCCGTTTCGTTCAGGGTTTGCGGATCTTGATGCGTGGACGCGCCAATGTGGTAAGCGCGCGGGCGAAGTCAATAGCACAGCATTGACAGGAAATCACCCTGATCGCTGCCCTGCACCAAACAAAGAACCATCGCGAGCACTTTTCGCCACGCCATTGGCTGTGCCACAAGACGCCCTGCGCCAAAAAGACGGGCGTAAGGAAGAAACCATGACCGACACGCCTCCTGTCTTTCTGGATGTCGACGGATCGAGCATAGCGGTGCGCCATACGACAGGCGCCGTGCCCGGCATCGTCTGGCTCGGCGGCTACAAGTCCGACATGCTGGGCACGAAGGCACAGACGCTGTCGGACTGGGCGGCAAGAGAAGGCCGCGCCTTCCTGCGCCATGACTATTCCGGTCATGGCGAATCCGGTGGCGCCTTTGCCGACGGCACGATTTCGAAATGGCTTTCGCAGAGCCTCGCCGTGTTCCGCCACTTCACTAGGGGCAGTCAGATCCTGGTCGGCTCCTCCATGGGTGCCTGGATCGCGCTGCGCATGGTGCAGGAGCTGCGCAAGGCGGGCGACACAAACGTCGCCGGCCTGGTGCTGCTGGCGCCGGCCCCGGACTTCACCGCTGAACTGGTCGAGCCGGCGCTGACCAAGGCGCAGAAACGCGCCCTCGCCGAAAAAGGCTTCTTCGAGGAGCCGTCGGACTATTCCGCCGAGCCTTACATCTACACCCGCGCGCTGATCGAGGACGGCCGCAACAACCTGACAATGACCGGCCCGATCGACACGCATTGCCCAGTCCACATCCTGCAGGGACTGGCCGATGCGGACGTGCCGGCAAGCCACGCGCTGAAGCTGGTCAGCCTGTTGCCGGCCGACGATGTGACCTTGTCGCTGATATCAGACGGCGACCACCGCCTGTCGCGTCCCCAGGATCTCGACATGCTGGTGCGGGCCGTCGACGCCATGGCGCAGAGGGGAAACTGATGCGCATCTCCATTCCGATATCCGCTTTTGTCGCGGCAATCGTCGGCTTCGGCGGCACGCTGGCCATCGTCATCGCCGCCGCCAAGGCGGTCGGCGCGACACAGATCGAGACCGCGAGCTGGGTGACGGCGATCTGCCTAGCGATGGCAATCGAGTGCCTGTGGCTGTCCTGGCGCACGAAGATGCCGGTCATCACCGCCTGGTCGACGCCGGGCCTGGCGCTGATCGCCGCGTCGAGCGGCTTCTCGATGGGCGAAGCGGTCGGCGCCTTCATCGTCACCGGCATCCTCTTGATCGCCACTGGCCTGTTCGGACCGCTGACGCGGCTGATCGCCAGGATACCGCCGTCGGTGGCATCGGGCATGCTGGCCGGCATCCTCGTCAGCTTCGCCATCAACGCGGTCAAGGCCATCCCCGCCGATCCCTGGCTGATGCTGCCGCTGATCGCGGCCTTCTTCGTCATTCGGCTGTTCAATCCGGCGGTGTCGGTGCTGGTGGTGCTGATCGGCGGCGGCCTCGCCGCTTTCTTGACCGGCCGCGTCGGCGGCTTGCCGACACCGGAACTGTCGACGCTGACGCTGATCGCGCCACACTTCAGCGTCGCCGCGATCATCGGCCTGGCGCTGCCGCTCTACCTCGTCACCATGGCTTCCCAAAACCTGTCCGGCCTCGCCGTGCTGCGCGCCGCCGGCTATCACCCGGAGCCCGGCCCGCTGATCGGCGTCACCGGCCTGTTTTCGCTGCTGTCGGCGCCGTTTGGCGGCTCGACCACCAATCTGGCGGCGATCTCGGCGGCGATCTGCACCGGGCCGGACGTCCACCCCGACCCCGCCGAACGCTGGAAGACCGGCCCGTTCTATGCGCTCGCCTATCTTGTCTTCGCCATCTTCGGTGCGTCGCTGGTGGCGATCTTCGCCGTTCTGCCGCAGAGCCTGATCGTGCTGGTGGCGGGTCTCGCGCTGATGGCGCCGCTTGCCAACGCCCTGTCGATCGCGCTCAAGGACGAAGGTCACCGTATGGCCGCCACCGTCACCTTTGCCGTCACCGCTTCGGGTTTGACGCTGTTCGGCGTCGGCGCGGCATTCTGGGGCCTGGTCGCCGGGGTGGTCGTGCTTTTCCTCGAAGAACTCAAAATGCGGCAATCGTTTCGGCCGCTTGTCCGGATTTGGCGGACATTGTCCTGAAGCGCCGCCTTTCCCCTTCCCGTCCACCGCAACATGCTGCGGCGGGCGGGATAGTCGTCCGAGGTCACCTGCCACGCCCTGCGGGCATTCAGCCATTACGAAACGTATAAGCATAGCCGTTGATGGCTGGAGCGCCCCCAAGGTGGGCGTAGAGCACCTTCGACCCTTCGGGGAAATAGCCCTTCCTCACGAGGTCGATCATGCCTTGCATGGATTTCCCCTCGTAGACAGGATCGGTGATCATGCCTTCAAGGCGCGCGCAGAGACGGATCGCTTCCTTCGTCTCCTGCGAGGGTACGCCGTAGACCGGGTAGGCATAATCCTCGATGAGGATCACATCGTCTTCACCGAGTTCCTTGCCGAGTTCGACCAGCGTCGCCGTGGTCCGCACGATGTCCAGCACTTGCGCCTTGGTCTGCGCCGGGGTGCAGGATGCGTCGATGCCGATCACCTTGCGCTCGCGACCGTCCTTGGCGAAGCCGACCACCATGCCGGCATGGGTCGAGCCGGTTACGGTACAGACGACGATGTAGTCGAAGGCAAGGCCGAGTTCCTTCTCTTGCGCGCGCACCTCTTCGGCGAAGCCGACGTAGCCCAGACCGCCATATTTATGCACCGAAGCTCCGGCCGGAATCGGATAAGGCTTGCCGCCTTTGGCTTTCACATCGGCGATCGCCTGTTCCCAGCTTTCCCTGATTCCGATGTCGAAGCCCTCATCGACCATCTGGACATCGGCGCCCATGATCCGGCTCAAAAGGATGTTGCCGACGCGATCATAGACGGCGTCCTCGTGGGGCACCCAGCTTTCCTGCACGAGGCGGCATTTCATGCCGATTTTCGCGGCCACGGCTGCCACCATGCGCGTATGGTTGGATTGTACGCCGCCGATCGAAACCAGCGTGTCGGCGTTTGAGGCGATCGCGTCCGGGATGATGTATTCGAGCTTGCGCAGCTTGTTGCCGCCGAAGGCGAGGCCGGAATTGCAATCTTCCCGCTTGGCATAGAGATCGACCCTGCCGCCGAGATGAGCGCTGAGCCGATCCAGTTTCTCGATATGGGTCGGTCCAAATGTGAGCGGATAGCGTTCGAACTTCTCCAGCATGAGATATCCTCCTCTGATTGTGATTTTGATGCTGGAAACACTATCAGTTTTCGCTTGAAAGGTGCTCTCTAAGAGCGATCAGAAAATGCCAGAAATCCTACTTTCTGGCGTCCAAAATGCTATATTACTTCGATGAATCGCCACAATCACGGAAGAATCTTCCATGAAAGCATCGCTCGACCGGATCGACCTCAAAATGTTGCGCCTGCTCCAGGACAATGGGCGGCTGACCAATGCGGAGCTGGCGCAGTCGGTTGCTGTCAGCCCGGCGACGTGCCACCGCCGCACGCAGCGCTTGTTCGATGAAGGCTACATCAGCCATGTCAGGGCAGTGGTGACGCCGCAGAAGGTCGACAGAGGCGCGCTGGTGATGGTTGGCGTCGTGCTCGACCGCTCGACCCCGGAAAGTTTCGCGGAATTCGAGAAGGCAGTCGCGAAACTGAAGTTCATTCTTGATTGCCATCTGGTGGCAGGCGACTTCGATTATTTTCTGAAGATCAGGGTCGGCGACATGGCGGACTTCAACCGGATCCACGGGGATCAATTGATCGCATTGCCCGGCGTTCGCCAGACGAGGACGTTCTTCGTCATGAAGGAGGTCGTCGACAACGCGCCGCTGGATTTTTGATAGGAATGGGTCCCCCGCCGATGCATCAAACCATTGCACCGCCGGCGGCACTGCCACTGTTTCTCATGCCTGGTCGTGTTTTTCTTCGATACGCTCGAAAAGCGATAATCATTTCATGAGCTTGTCCGGTTTTGGCCGACATTGTCTTGAATCGCCGTTTTCTCCTTCCCATTTCGATTCCACGCAGCCGGGTTTGGCTGTCTCCAACCGAAGGAATGGGAGAAAATGAACACATCTGCATTGATCCGTCCGGCCTGGACGCCGGCAACCATCGCGTTGATGGTGATCGGTTTCATGGTGTTCTGGCCACTCGGCTTCGCCATGCTTGCCTACATCATCTGGGGCGACCGCCTCGATGGCTTCAAGCGTGACGTCAACCGCGCGACCGACGGCATCTTCGCCGGCTGCCGCCGCGGTTCCGACAAGGCTGCGCGCTGGGGCCATGGTTCCTCCCGCACCGGTAACGTCGCTTTCGACGACTGGCGCGAAAAGGAACTGGAGCGCCTCGCCGAGGAACGCCGCAAACTCGACGAGATGCTGACCGAGTTCGACGACTACGCCCGCGAATTGCGCCGCGCCAAGGACCAGGACGAGTTCGACCGCTTCATGGCGAACCGCAACAAGTCGACGGCGCCGACGAAGACCGATCCGAGCACCGGGACGACGACCACCAAGCGTGGCAAGGGCTCGAACCTGCTTGACGACTAGCGCATCGGCCCGAAATCGAGATCGATTTCGGAAAGCACGATGCGTAGATTCAAAAGTGTTAGAGCGCACTTTGTGCGTCCAATTGGACACACGTCGCTCTAATGGCCGGGCGACGAGCCACATCGTGAAAAAACGGCGTCGCGCGAGCGGCGCCGTTTCTTTTTTGTTCTATTCGTCTTTCTCGAATCACGTATCGTCCCGCCATGACCCTCGGATTCTTCCGCAATCTGACCAAGCCGAAGCGCACGCCCGTCGTGGAGCGCGAATATTGCGTCGCCGGCCGTACCCTGCCGCTCAAGATCGTTGAGAACGACCGCGCAAGGCGGCTGACGCTGCGCATCGATTCGGGCGGTCAGGGCCTGCGCATCACGGTGCCGCCGGGCCTGCGCCGCGGCGAGGTGGAAAAGTTCCTCGACCGTCACCAGGACTGGCTGGAGCAGCGGCTGGCCAAGGTACCGGCCCGGCCGCAGGTGCGGCCGGGCATCAAGATCCCGGTACGCGGCGTGCCGCACCGCATCGTGCATGAGCCTTCACAGCGCGGCACGGTGACCATATCGAGCGACGAGCGCGGTCCACTGCTGATCGTGCATGGCGACCGCGTGCACCTGCCGCGCCGCATCGCCGATTTCCTCAAGCGCGAGGCCAAGCGCGAGATCGAGAAGCTGGTGGGCAAACACACCGAGGCGCTGGGCAAGCGCGCCAAGGCGATCCGCTTCAAGGACACGTCGAGCCGCTGGGGCTCCTGCACCTCGGACGGCAATCTGTCGTTTTCCTGGCGCATCATGATGGCGCCGTCGCCGGTCATAAATTACCTCGTGGCGCATGAAGTGGCGCATCTCAAGGAGATGAACCATGGTCCGAAATTCTGGAAGCTGTGCGAGCAGCTTTGCCCGGACACCGAGCGCTGCAAGGCCTGGCTGAAGCGCAATGGCGGCGCGCTGCAAGCGATTGCTTTCGAGTAGGGCGTCTGCACCGGCGGCGTGATGCGGAGGCGGAGAAAGAAAGCCGTCTGTGGCGATCCTTCCCCCCTCTGCCCCCAGCGTTACGCTCCTACTGGCCGCACGGGCTCAATCGTCATTCGCCGCGTTGAGCTCCTCCGGCCGCAGCCCTTCATCGCCATGATGCGGCCACGGCAGGAAGTTGCCGTCGAATTCATCGCCGCCGAAATAGTCGAGCGCGCGATGCGCTTCGGCGCCGTTGAAGGCGGCCTTGTCCATCAGATGGGCGATCACCTCGCGCGCCTGCGCGATCTTCTGCCTGAGTTCGGGAATGGTTCTGTCGGCCATGGTCTTGCTCCCGCCTTGTGTCCCTGTCCTTCAATAGGTAGCGCCTTTGGCCTTGCCGGCAAACAGCATGCTTTTTCTCGACTCTTCGCGCTTTTCGTGCCAATTCCCGCGCCATGGCGCTCGACATCAAGATCTGCGGCTTGAAGACCGACGCGGCAATGGCCGCGGCGCTGGCCGGCGGCGCCAGTCATGTCGGCTTTATTTTCTTCGCCAAAAGTCCACGCTATGTCGAACCGGCCGAGGCTGGCCGTCTGCGCGAGGCGGCGCGCGGCAAGGCAAAAGCGGTCGCTGTCACCGTCGATGCCAGCGACGCCTTCCTGGACGAGATCGTGGCCGCGATGCAGCCCGACATGCTGCAGCTGCACGGTTCGGAAACGCCTTCCCGCGTGGCGGAGATCAAGGCCCGCTATGGGCTGCCGGTGATGAAGGCGCTGTCGGTCAGCGAGGCCGCAGATCTCGAACGGATAAAGCCGTTTGTCGGCATTGCCGAACGGTTCCTGTTCGACGCCAAGCCACCAAAGGGCTCTGAGCTGCCGGGCGGCAATGGGGTGGCCTTCGACTGGCGCATCCTCGCCGGCCTTGACGCCGGCGTCGATTACATGCTTTCCGGTGGGCTCAACGCCGCCAACATCGGCGACGCCCTTCGGCTTGCCAATCCGCCCGGAATAGACATTTCCTCAGGCGTGGAAAGCGCGCCGGGCGTCAAGGACCCGGCGCTGATCGAACAGTTTTTCCGGGCCGTCAGGGCAGCGCGCGACAACCGCGCCGCCTGACCGGCTCAAACCTGAGCATGTCCCGGAAAAGTGGGAACCGGTTTTCCGACAAGGACATGCTCCCACATCGAGACCAGGAGATCGGCGATGGACAAGCCGGCGACACCCAATTCCTTCCGCACCGGACCCGACGAACAGGGCATGTTCGGCATCTTCGGTGGTCGTTTCGTTGCCGAAACGCTGATGCCGCTGATCCTCGATCTGGAGCGGCACTGGAACGAGGTCAAGAACGATCCGGATTTCAAGGCTGAACTCACGGACCTGTCGACCCACTATGCCGGCCGGCCATCGAAGCTCTATTTCGCCGAAGGGCTGACCAGGCATCTTCGTGAGGTTTCCTCGGCGAAGGGCCTCGGGGGCGGCGCAAAAGTCTATTTCAAGCGCGAGGATCTGAACCACACCGGCTCGCACAAGATCAACAACTGCCTCGGCCAGATCCTGCTGGCCAAGCGCATGGGCAAGAAGCGCATCATCGCCGAGACGGGTGCCGGCCAGCATGGCGTGGCGTCGGCCACGGTTGCCGCCCGCTTCGGTTTTCCCTGCGTCGTCTATATGGGTGCCACCGACGTCGCCCGCCAAAGCCCCAACGTCTTCCGCATGAAGCTGCTTGGCGCCGAGGTGCGGCCGGTGACCGCCGGCCACGGCACGCTGAAGGACGCCATGAACGAGGCGCTGCGCGACTGGGTGACCAATGTCGAGGACACTTACTACCTGATCGGTACCGCTGCCGGCCCACATCCCTATCCGGAACTGGTGCGCGACTTCCAGTCGGTGATCGGCACCGAGGCCCGCGCGCAGATCCTCGAACAGGAAGGCCGGTTGCCGGACACCATCATCGCCGCTGTCGGCGGTGGCTCCAACGCCATCGGCCTGTTCCATCCCTTCCTCGACGACAAAGAGGTTCGCATCATCGGCATCGAGGCCGGCGGCCGAGGCCTCGACGGCATCGAGCATTGCGCCTCGATGAATGCCGGCGCGCCGGGCGTGCTGCACGGCAACCGCACCTATCTGTTGCAGAATGCCGACGGCCAGATCATGGACGGGCATTCGATCTCGGCCGGGCTGGACTACCCCGGCGTCGGCCCGGAGCATTCCTGGCTGCGCGATTCCGGCCGCGTCGACTATGTGCCGATCCTCGACGACGAGGCGCTGGAGGCCTTCAAGCTGACGACGCGCGTCGAAGGCATCATCCCGGCGCTGGAATCGGCGCACGCCATCGCGCATGCGGTGAAGATCGTGCCGGCCATGGACAAGGACCAGATCGTCATCGTCAACCTGTCCGGCCGTGGCGACAAGGACGTGCATACGGTGGCCAGCATGCTGGGCATGGAGATCTGATGATGACCACGCGCATCGACCGCCGCATGGCGAAGCTGAAGACCGAAGGCCGCCCGGCGCTGGTCACCTATTTCATGGGTGGCGATCCAGACTACGTCACCTCGCTGTCGATCATGAAGGCCCTGCCTGGAGCGGGCGCCGACATCATCGAGCTCGGCATGCCGTTCTCCGATCCGATGGCCGACGGCCCGGCGATCCAGGCGGCGGGCCTGAGGGCGCTGAAAGGCGGCCAGACGCTGGTCAAGACACTGAAGATGGCGTCGGAATTCCGCGCCGGCGACAATGAGACGCCGATCGTGCTGATGGGCTACTACAATCCCATCTACATCTACGGCGTCGACCGCTTCCTCAAGGACGCCATCGCCAGCGGCATCGATGGGCTGATCGTCGTCGACCTGCCGCCGGAAATGGACGAGGAGCTGTGCATCCCGGCGCTCAAAGCCGGCATCAACTTCATCCGGCTGGCGACGCCGACTACCGACGACAAGCGCCTGCCCAAGGTGCTGCAGAACACGTCGGGATTCGTCTACTACGTGTCGATGACCGGCATTACCGGTTCGGCGCTGGCCGACACCGGCAAGGTGGCGGCGGCGGTCAAGCGCATCAAGGGTCACACCGACCTGCCGGTTTGCGTCGGTTTCGGCGTCAAGACCGCCGAGCAGGCGCGGGTGATCGGCGCCAATGCCGATGGCGTCGTCGTCGGCACCGCGATCGTCAATGCGGTGGCCAATGTGCTGGGGCCGAAGGGCGAAAAGACCGCCGACCCGGCCGAAGCCGTCGCCACGCTGGTCAGCGGCCTTGCGCAAGGTGTGCGCTCGGCCCGCCTTGCTGCCGCCGAATAGTTTTCCTACGTCTTCGTCACGACAGGAGCCGAAGCGATGAACTGGATCACCAATTACGTTCGCCCGAAGATCAATTCGATGCTCGGCCGGCGCACCGACATGCCCGAGAATCTCTGGATCAAGGACCCGGAGACCGGCGAGATGGTGTTCCACAAGGACCTGGAATCCAACCAGTTCGTCATTCCGTCCTCCGGCCATCATATGAAGATTTCGGCCAAGGAGCGGCTGAAGTTCTTTTTCGACGACGGCAAATACGAGACCCTGGACAACCCCAAGGTCACGCAGGATCCGCTGAAATTCCGCGACGAGAAGCGCTATGTCGACCGGCTGAAAGACGCCAAGGCCAAGACCGGCTTGGAAGACGCGATCATCAATGCGCTGGGAACCGTCGAAGGCCTGCCGGTGGTGGTGACCGCGCAGGACTTCGCCTTCATGGGCGGCTCGCTCGGCATGGCCGCGGGTGACGCCATCGTGCACGGTTTCGAAGTCGCCCTGCAGCGCAAGCGGCCGCTGATCCTGTTCGCCGCCTCAGGCGGCGCCCGCATGCAGGAAGGTATCCTGTCGCTGATGCAGTTGCCGCGCACCACGGTCGGCGTCGACCGGCTGAAGGAAGCCGGCCTGCCCTACATCGTCGTTTTGACCAATCCGACCACCGGCGGCGTCACCGCCTCCTACGCCATGCTGGGCGACGTGCACATCGCCGAGCCCGGCGCGCTGATCGGCTTTGCCGGACCGCGCGTCATCGAACAGACCATCCGGGAAAAACTGCCGGACGGTTTCCAGCGCTCCGAATATTTGATGGAACACGGCATGGTCGACATGGTGGTGTCGCGCCTGGAGATGCGCCAGACCATCGCAAGGCTGCTGAAGATGCTGCTCAAGGTGCCGGAGGAGCAAAAGCCGCTGGAGCCCGAAATCCTGCCGCCGGCGGTGATTTCCCAGGAAGCCCGCCCATAGGCCTGACGCGACATTCCTGGCCGCAAACCGCGATTGCGCGCGATCCATCGCGCGCTGTAGCTTCTTGATGCGCATGATCCTTTCCGAAAATCGATTCCGATTTTCGGGGCCATGCGCTAGGATTCTCCCATGACAACGCTTGCCGCCGACCGCGAAATCGAAGCCCTGATGGCGCTTCACCCGAAAGGTTTCGACCTTTCGCTCGACCGCATTTCGCGGCTGCTGGAGCGGCTGGACAATCCGCAGGACCGGCTGCCGCCGGTGATCCACATCGCCGGCACCAACGGCAAGGGCTCGTGTGCAGCGTTTTCGCGCGCACTGCTCGAAGCGGCGGACTACCGCGTCCATGTCCATACCTCGCCGCACCTGGTCAACTGGCATGAGCGCTACCGGCTGGCCGCCGATGGCGGCGGCAGGCTGGTCGACGACAGGGTGTTCGCCGATGCCATCGCCCGCGTCGCCAGGGCCAATGAAGGCGAGCATATCACTGTCTTCGAGATCCTCACCGCCGTCACCTTCCTGCTGTTTTCCGAGCACCAGGCCGATGCCGTCATCATCGAGGTCGGGCTTGGCGGCCGTTTCGACGCCACCAATGTCGTCAAGGAACCGGCGGTTTCAGTCATCATGCCGGTGTCGCTCGACCATGAAGCCTATCTCGGCGACCGCGTCGAACTGATCGCCGCCGAGAAGGCCGGCATCATCAAGCGCGGCTGCCCGGTGGTCATCGGTGCGCAGGAGAGCGAGACGGCGCTGCAGGTGCTGATCGAAACCGCCGAGCGGCTTGAGTGTCCGACCTTCGTCTACGGCCAGGATTTCCTCGCCTTCGAGGAGAACGGCCGCATGGTCTACCAGGACGAAGACGGCTTGATGGACCTGCCGCCGCCGCGGCTGCCAGGGCGCCACCAGTTCGCCAATGCGGCGGCGGCGATCGCCGCGGTCAAGGCGGCCGGCTTCGAGATCGGCCATCGTGCCGCCGAGAAGGCGATGACCAGTGTCGCCTGGCCCGGCCGCATGCAGAAGCTGGCGCAGGGCCGGCTGGCCGAGCTGGCGCCGAAGGGCGCCGAGATCTGGCTCGACGGCGGCCACAATCCGGGCGCCGGCGTGGTCGTTGCCGAGGCGCTGGCCGAGCAGGAAGAAAAGAACCCGCGTCCGCTGTTCCTCATCTCGGGCATGATCAACACCAAGGACCAGAGCGGCTATTTCCGTGCCTTCAAGGGCCTCGCCCGGCATGTCTATACGGTGCCGGTGAGCCTCAGCGACGCCGGCGTGCCGAACGACGAACTGGCGGTCCGCGCGACGGAAGCCGGGCTGACGGCCGAGCCGATGAGTTCCGTCGCCAGCGCGCTGATGCTGCTGCGCGACACCTGGGACGGCCCGGCGCCGCGCATCCTGATCGGCGGGTCGCTTTACCTTGCCGGTGCCGTGCTGGCCGAGAACGGCACGCCGCCGACCTGAGGCCGGCTTTCGGCGATCACCGCAAGGGAGCAGTCATGATCAAGGTCAAGCAGGTCGCTCACGTCTGCATCTTCGCCAGTGACCTGGAGGCGACGCGAAGCTTCTATCGCAATGTCCTCGGCCTGGACACGCAGTTCAATTTCCTGCGCGACGGCAAGATTTTCGGGTTCTACCTCAATTGCGGTGGCCGCAGCCACGTCGAGGTGTTCCAGAAGGACGGAGCCCGCTACAGCGACCTGAACCAGATCAACCATTTCTGCCTCGAAGTGGAAAACATCGACGCAGCGATCGCCCACATCAGGTCGAAGGGCATCGACGTCACGGCAAAGAAGCACGCGTGTGACGACACCTTCCAGGCCTGGATCCGCGACCCCAACGACGTGAAGATCGAGCTGTTCGAATATACCGGGAAAAGTGCGCAATTCACCGGAGGCGATCGCATCGCCGACTGGTAGCCGCGCCTGCCGCCTGATGGCCTTCGCGGGTTACTTCAGCTCGATCTCGATGAAGGCGTATTCGCCCTCATTGGCATTGATGACGTCGTGTTCGACGCCCTCCGTGCGGAAATAGGGCGCGCCCTTCTTCATCTCGGCGAAGGATTCACCGTCCTTGGTCAACAGCTTCACCTTGCCGTCCATCAGCGGCACGACGACATAGTCGTGGCCGTGGCGGTGCCAGCCGGTGTTGTCGCCCGGCGCGAAGCGGTACTCGGTGACGATGACGCGCTCATTGTCGATGAAGACGGTGGCCTTGGCGGATCCAGTCATAGCGTTCTCCCTGCTTCTCGCGCCAACAGAAGACATGGCGTGCCTCGACGTGAGGGCCAGAACCACCCACCGATGACGCCAACAAAAAAGCCCGGCGCGAGGCCGGGCTTGATATCAGGAATTTCGGACGGATCAGGCAAGGCTGCCGTTGATCCAGTGCGACAGCGCCGTCTTGGGTGCCGCGCCAACCTTCATGTCGGCCACTTCGCCGCCCTTGAAGATCATCAGGGTCGGGATCGAGCGCACGCCGAACTGCGCGGCGAGCTCGGGATTCTCGTCGATGTTGAGCTTGGCGATCTTCACCTTGGCGCCGAGTTCGGTGGCGATGTCCTCCAGTGCCGGAGCGATCATCTTGCAGGGACCGCACCATTCCGCCCAGAAATCGACGACGACCGGTACGCTGGCGTTAAGCACATCGGCCTGGAAATTGCTCTTGTCGACCTTGACGGTGGTCATGCGGAAAATCCTTTCGAAAGTTTTTGTCGCACCAAATGTGGTGGTGATCGGGCCCTTCTTCAAGCAGGTGTTGTGTCACGCTCCCGTGAGTCGAGCAAGGGCGTCGTCCATGGCGCTGGCCGGCAGTTCGATCAGCCGCGGCACCTCGGTGAATAGCAAGGCCGCCTGGACCGCACGTCCAGGATAAAGCGGCTGCAACAGGGCGCGATAGAGCGCCAGCTGCAGGACATAGGCCGGCGGGACCTCGGCCAGAGAGGCGGGCGCCGGCCGGTTGGTCTTGTAGTCGACGATCGAGACCGTGTCGGATGTCACCGCCAGCCGGTCGATCTTGCCGGAAATCGAGCGCTTTTTGCCCTTTACCGCCAGGCTGCCCATGATCGCGACCTCGGCCCGCGACGATGGCGCAAACAGCGGACCGAAGCCGGGATCGGCAAAGATGGCGGTGACCGACGCCAGGGCCTTTTCACGCTCGCCGGCAGGCCATTGAGCTCCGGTGCGGGCGAGATAGCGTTCCGCCGCGCCCTGGCGATCCTGCTCGGCAATGGCGGGCAACAT
This sequence comes from Mesorhizobium calcicola, assembly GCF_042682105.1. Classification (NCBI taxonomy): domain Bacteria; kingdom Pseudomonadati; phylum Pseudomonadota; class Alphaproteobacteria; order Hyphomicrobiales; family Phyllobacteriaceae; genus Mesorhizobium; species Mesorhizobium calcicola. The sequence goes on along the minus strand of NZ_JBHUGY010000002.1, from coordinate 47,794 downwards.
CTGCAGCAATTTGTGCAAAACGAGCCCGCGCAGCACGGCAAAGCCCGGCTCGGCATCAGCGTCCAGCACCGGCGAAGCCTTGTCGACCACGGCTTCCTTGCCTTCGTCGATGAGCGCCGAGGCGCCTGACGGCGACAGCGGACGTGGCAGGTCCTCGAAAGGCGGCAAGGGCCGGAACAGCGTCGCCGGCAATGGCCCGAAAGTGTGCGCTGGCCGTGCCTGCTCGCTGGAAACCAAGCCGACAGGCGGCAGCCTGGTGACGTGAAAACGATGCACCGGCTCGCCGCCGGCCGGATGCGGACGCTGTTCGCTTTCCGGCGCGCCGATCAGCGCGCGGCTGACGATCGAATGCCAGCTGCCGGTGTTCGGCGCCCGCTTGCCGTGGTACCCGCAGACGATCAGCCGGTCCTCGGCGCGGGTCATGCCGACATAGAGCAGCCGGCGGTATTCGTCGTCGGCGAGTTCCCGTGCCCGCGCCGCCGCCGCTTTCGAAAAACCATTGGCGACGTCGCTGGCCGAGCGCCAGAGATAGCCCTTGCCGTACCAGCCCGAGGCATCGAAGGGCATCAGGCGCGGCAAATGCTGGTCGCTGAACGGGGCGGAACCGCCATCGACCAGGAACACGACCGGCGCCTCAAGGCCCTTGGCGGCGTGCACGGTCATGACGCGGACCTCGTCGCGGGTCTGGTCCATTTCGCGCTTGATCTCGGGGCCGGAATTCTCCAGCGTCGACAGGAAGGCTTCCAGCCCCGGCAGGCCGGTTCGCTCCTCGGCAAGGCAGAAACTCAGGAACTCGTCGAGAATATCGCCGGCCTCGGGTCCGAGCCGCGCGATCATCATCCGGCGCACGCCATCGCGCGCCAGCAGGCCGGCATAGAATTCGAACACCGGCTTGAAGGCGGCCTCGCTCGTCCAGATGTCGAGCTGGGCGACGACCGCCGCCAGTAGCTCGCTTTCGCCGGCATGCTGGCGCAGCGATGCGATCAGCGACAGGCCAGGCAGCCGCTCCGCCGCGAGGGTGAACAGCGTCTCCTCCGGCAGGTCGAAGATCGGGCTGCGCAGGACGGCGGCGAGCGACAGGTCGTCCTGCGGCTGGATGAGCAGATGGCCGAGTGCGATCAGATCCTTGACCGCGATGTGTCCGGGCAGGCTCAGCCTGTCGGCGCCGGCGACCGCGATGTCGCGGCGTTTGAGCGCGCGGGTCAGCGCATGGACGAAGCGATCACGCTTGCGCACCAGCACCAGCACGTCGCCCGGCCGCAGCCGCTTGCCGCGGCCTTCGATGATCTCGCCGGCGCCGATCCAGCCGGCAATGGTGGCCGCGACATTCTCGGCGACGCGCACTGCCGGCGCATGCGCATGGTCGATGGCTTGCGTCCAGTCGTCCGGCTCGTCGACGACGTCGGCGCCGACCGACGGCCAAACTTCGACATAGCCGGGTGCATCGGTGCGGATCGCCTTGTGGTTCAGCGGATCGGGATCATGGCTGATGCCGCGCCGCACGATGGGATCGGCAAAGACGCGGTCGACGGCGGCCAGAACGTCATCGGTCGAGCGGAACGACCAGGTCAGCTTGAGATCGGCAAAGGATGCCTCGGCGTCCCGCACCCTTCCGGCAAACAACAGCCGGCTGTCGGCAAAGGAGTCCGGCGCGGCACCCTGAAAGGAATAGATCGACTGCTTTTCGTCGCCGACGGCAAAGACCGTGCGATGGACCCTGTCGCGGGCGCCGAAGCCGGCAAAGAACTCCTCCGCCAGCCGCTTCACCACCTCCCATTGATCCGGGCTGGTGTCCTGCGCCTCGTCGAGCAGGATGTGGTCGATGCCCTGATCGAGCTTGTATTGCACCCAGGGGCCGGCATCGGGTCGCGCCAAGAGGTTGACCGTGCGGGTGATCAAATCGTTGAAATCGAGAAAGCCGCGGCTGCGCTTCAGCACTTCGTAGCGGGCGATCAGCCAGTCGGCGATGGTCAGCGCGGCGCGCGTGCCTTCCAGCATCCGGAACAGCGCCAGCCGATCGGTGGTTTCGACGATGGCATTGGCCGCCGAAACGTAGCGTTCCGCCAGGTCCGGCAGCCGGTCGACCAGCGCCTTCTTGAAAGCCTTGGCCGGATCGTAGGCGCCACCGTCGGTCTTGAGGAAGGCTCTTGCAAGCTGCTGCAGACGGCGAACCGGGTCGGCCTCGGTGAAAGCCTGATGCGCATAGGGCAGGATGTTGTTCAGCACCGTCCTGGCGTCGGTGGCATTGGCGGCCTGCATGAAGCCGGCAAAATAGTCGGGCAGAAAACCCGGCAACGGCCAGATCGACGCCGCTATGCCTTCGGCGGTCTGGCCGGGGCGGAAATGGAATTCGTCGAACAATGCCTGGAAAGGCGTGCCGTCACGCCCGGCGGCGTCGATGAAATTGCGCAAGCCGTCGCGCTTGCGCACGATCTCGCCCAGCAAGGCGTCGAGCCCGGCTTCGCCGCCGCGATCGAGGATGGTGGCAAACGCTTCGGGCAGATCCCTGTCGCCGGCGGCTGTGCCGGAAATCATGTCGCGGCGGGCGGCGGCAAACAGCGATGCCTCCATCGGCGGATCGAGCATCTCGAAGTGGGCCGGGATGTTGGCCTCCAGCGGGAACTGGTGAAGCACCGATTCGCAGAAGGCGTGGATGGTCTGGATCTTCAGCCCGCCGGGCGTTTCCAGCGCCTCGGCGAACAGGCGCCGCGCCCGGCGCATGGTCTCAAGATCGGGCCGGCGGCCTTCCAGCGCCTCAACTTTCGACGCCAGATCCGCGTCACCCAGTGTCGTCCACTCCGACAGCGTCGAAAACACCCGGTTCGACATGTTGGCGGCGGCGGCGCGCGTATAGGTCAGGCACAGGATCTTCGACGGATCTGTGCCGCGCAGCAGCAGCCGGATGACGCGCTGAGCCAGCACATGGGTCTTGCCGGAGCCGGCATTGGCCGAGACCCAGGCGGAATTGCCGGGGTCGGCGGCGCGGGCCTGGCTGGTCGCGGTGTCGCTGGGGATGGGATAGGCCTTCTTCATGCCTCCCCTCCCTCGTCGCCGGCATCGCCGCCGGCCGACCATTCGAGTACGCGGGCGAGATGATCGTAGTCGCCATCGGTCTCGCCTTCGCGAAACGGCAGCGCGCGCGACAGATAGCCGGTCGCCGGGTCGGCATAGTGGATCAACAGCTTTTCCAGCCGCGACCAGGCCTCTTCGGCAAGATCGGTAGCGGTTCTCGGCTGGCGGTTGTGTTCGAGGATGGATTCCTCGAACACCTCGCCATTCGGCTTCAGCCGCACGAAGGCCAACTGAGAGGGTTCGCGTGCGCCCAAATCCTTGAAGGCGCCGCGCCTGAGCAGTGCGCCTTCCAGCGCCAGTTGCGGCGCAAGCAACGTATGCGCCTGCGCCTTGGACGGCGACGAGCCTGTCTTGTAGTCCAGTATGTCGGCCATGCCGCCGGCCAGCAGGTCGACCCGGTCGGCATAGCCGGACAGCGTCACGCCGGAGTGGCCGACGACGGTCTTTCCCGCGCGCTCTTCGGCATGCCGTCGCATCACCGCGTCGGCGCGCGTGCGCTCCCACTCGATGATGTTGGCGGCGAGTTTTTCGAAACGCGGCCACCACACGGCTTCGACATCGGCTGGGAGTGCGGCTTCGGCAAAACAGGCGCGGCCGGCAGCGATCAGGCCGGAGAGCGCGTCGGCTGCGCGCGGATCGGCGACGCGCGCCGAGAACAGATGCAGGATGGCGTGAAACAGCGTGCCGCGCTCGGCGGCGCCGGGATCGCGGATCACCGGATCGAGCGGCATCAGGCCGAGGATCCGCCTTGCGTAGACGGCATAGGGATCACGGCGCAGGGTCTCGATCTCGGTGACCGAGAAATGGCTTGGCCGCACCGACAGGGGCGGCTTCGGCTGCGGCCGCGGCACGAAGTCCCGCCTTGGGCCGGTATCGAGCGCGCGCGCCCAGGCGAGCAGCTCATCGCCGCGCCGGCGCAGTTCCGCCGCCTGGTCGTCGCCGATGAAGGTGAGGAGGCGCTGCAGCCAGCGCGACGGCACGGCAGGTGCGTCGCCGGCACGCGCCGAGCGGGCCAGCACCACCCTCTTCGCGCCCATCGCCATCTGGAAATCATGCGCGGCAAGGCCGATGCGGCGTTCGGGCGGTTCGAGATCGATGCCGGTCTTCATCAGCCGCGACATGAAGCGGTCGCTCTCGGGCTTGCGCGGCCACACGCCTTCGTTGAGCCCGCCGATGACCAGCGTGTCGACATTCTGCAAGCGCGCTTCCAGCGCGCCCCAGATGGCGATGTTCCTGTCGGTGCCTTGTGCGGGCTTGACGGTTTCAGGCGCGACCAGCGCCGCCATCACATCGGGCCACTCGCTCGCGGCGAACGACAGCGGCGCCGAAGCCGCGACCAGCCCGCGCAGCAGTTCGGCAAGCTTTTCGCCGGCGTCGCCGGCATAGAGTTCGCCAAGGCCGCCATCCGCCGTGCGGCCGAGATTTTCGAGCGCCACGACGCTGGCCCCGACCAGCGCGGCAAGGTCGGCGTCATCCTGGCCGCGAAACACCGCTAGCGGCGCCAGTGCCTGTGTGAGGCGTTCGAGCAAATTCCGCGCGCTTTCGATGGAGCGCACGGTCAGCCGGGAAAACCAGAAGGGCTGCCGGCTGCCGCCGCCAAGGCCGGTGAGGCGGGTTTCGAACAGTTCCGGCAGCGAAACGATGTCGGGGCGGCCAGTACCGCCGCGCAGCGCCACCAGTTCGACCAGTTCCGCCGCATGGCGCACATCAGCCCGTTCGAGGCCAAGGCCAAGCAGCGGATGCTTGAGCAGCGACAAAAGGCCGACCGGATCGCCTGGCCGGAACACCGCCTCGAGCGCCAGCCCGAGCAGGCTGGCCGCCGGCGTGTTGGCGAGCGGCGTGCCGCCGGAATCGTCGGCAACGACGCCGAAGCGCTGGAGCTCGACCGAGACGCGCCGCGCCAGCGCGCGATCGCCGGTGACGAGAGCCGCCCTTTGGCCCGGCTCTTCGACCGCGCGCTTGAGCGCGACGGCGATGGCGACGGCCTCGTCGCGTTCGCTGGCCGCTTCGAGCAGGGTCACGCCGGCGAAGGCCCCGGCGACGTCGGACGCCGAAAAACTGCTCCGCGTCCCGGCCCACAATTCGGTGGTCTCGGCCGGCCGCAGCGCTTCGCCGACCAGGGCGGCGCGAAGCGCGAGCCGCGGTTCGGCCAAGCCGATCTCTTCGACATCGCCGCGCAGCACGCCGATCTTGCCGATCAGCCTGGCGAGACCGTATTGCGGATGGCCGAGCACGGCCGGACGCGCACCGGGCGCGGCGATTGCCTGGAACGACGCTTCGTCCAGCGTGCGGTCGAGACCAGGCAGCACGATGGCGCCGCCTGGCAGGCGCGCGATCGCGGCAAGCAGTTCGGCCGTGGCCGGTATCGAGCCGGTCGAGCCCGCGGCGATGACCGGCCCGGCAGGCGGATTGCGTTGCAGCCGCGCGGCCTCGGTGCGGATCAATGCGCTGCGATGCGCGGCCGGGTTGGAGCGATCGCGCTCTGCAAGGAATTTCGGCCAGGCGTCGGTGACGATGCCGAGGAATTCGAGCGTCACCTGCCACCATCCGGCAAGGTTGCCGCTCACCAGGTCGGTGAGCTTGGCCCAGTCGGTGCCTTCCGTCTCGATCTCGTCCATCAGCCGGGCGAGATCGCGCGCCAGCCAGATCGCATCGGCGGTGGAGGCCGGGATGACGATCTCTTCGGCGAAGAGTGCGGCGACATGCGCCGGCAGCCGGCGTTTCCAGGCGCGCACCAGCGGCGCCAGCAGCAACAGGCGTTCGGTTGCCGCGATCGGCGGCGCGAGGTCGATCGCGGCGGACGCCTCGGTCTCGAATGCCGCCTCATCCTCGTCGAACTCGCCGAGTGGCCGGATGACCGGCAGGATCGCCGAACCGCCGCCACCGTGTGCCGCGAGGCTGTCGACGAAGACACCTCGCAAGGCACGCGCGGCACGGCGCGTCGGCACGTAGATGGTGACATCGGCCAAAGCGAGCGGATCGCCGTCAAACCGAAACCCCGGGACGAGACGGCCGGCAAGCAGCGCCTCGGCAAGCGTCGGCAGAAACGGCGCTCCGGAAGGAATTGAGAAAACGCGGCTTGAGCCGCTCATTGCGAATCGGTTAGCGCGCCGGCGACCGCCGCTTCCGCGAGCGCAATGGCATCCGGCGTGCCGACGGTGATCCAATGGCCATGCATCGGCATGCCGAACAGGCGGCCGGTGGCAATAGTCGTGTCGAAATAGGCGTTGAGCGAGTGCGGTCCGGCCGGTGCATTCTCGAACAGGCGCGGATGGATGATCGCCGCCCCGGCATAGATCCGGCCCGCCGGATCACCTTTTGAACGCCGCAAGGCGCCATCCGGCGCCACCAGGAAATCGGTGCTGCCGCAGTGTCCGGTCGCCTGATGGAGATCCGCCAGCATCAGCAGAATATCCATTTTCGCGGCGTCCCATGCAAGGGCAAGACGGCCGAGATTGAGAGGACCCTGGTCGATCCAGAAGGTATCGGCGTTGAGGATGTAGAAAGGCTGCTCGCCCAGCTCCGGCAACGCCTTGACAATGCCGCCGGCGGAATCCAGCAGCTTTTCGCTCTCGTCGGAAATGATGATCCGCGGCGCACGGCGCGCGGCGACATGGGCAACGATCTGCTCGGGAAGATAGTGGACGTTGACCACGGCCTTGCCGACACCGGCGGCGGCCAGGCTGTCGAGCCCCCAGTCGAGCAACGTCTTGCCGGCAATCTTGACCAGCGGCTTGGGAATGGTGTCGGTGATCGGCCGCATGCGCTTGCCAAGCCCGGCGGCGAGCACGATCGCAGTGTCCGGTCTTGCTGTCACAGTGCCCGCTCCTCCAGCAAACCGTTGGCGTCGTAGAACTCCCGCAGGCTTGCCAGCGCCGGATGAGACAGCGCCCGGCGCAGGTAATCGCGAATGCGCGGCAGGTGCTTCAGATAATAGGGCTTGCCGTCGCGCTTTTCGAGGCGAACGAAGATGCCGAGGATCTTGGAGTTTCGCTGCGCCGCCATGATTGCGTAGGATTCCAGGAAGCTTGCTTCATCAAAAACGCCGGCTGCGTGGCGCGCCGCGACATAGGCGTCGAGCGTCTGTCTCTCTATCTCGGGCGAGATGGTAACACGAGCATCCATGGCGAGCGAGGCGACGTCATAGGCGGACGGACCGATCAGCGCGTCCTGGATATCGACGATGCCCAGCCGATCATGCTTGGTGCGGTCGCCACGCCAGATGATGTTGGGCGAATGGAAATCGCGCAGCATCAGCGTATATTCGCGACCTTGCAGCCGGTCGAGGAGCGCGTTCCATTCCCTGTCATAGCCAACCCGCAAGGCTTCGCTCGCCGGCTTTCCGGTAATCATCGGCACATACCAGTCGACCAAAAGACTGGCCTCGATCATCATGGCATCGCGGTCGAAGGGTGGCACGTCGTGGAAGACGCCGGGCGCCGCCTCAATCCGCTCCGGCCATGCCTTGCCATGCATCATGGCCAGCAGTTCGGCCGCTGCCGCGTAGCGTTCGGCCACCGGCAGGCCATCGCTGTCGAGAAAGCTCTCGGAACCCAGATGTTCGGTGAGCAGGAAACCTTGATCGAGGTCCTTGGCGTGGATCACGGGGACGCTGACACCTTGAGCCAGCAAGGCGCGGTCGATGGCGACAAAGGCCGTGACGGATTGCGCCAAGTGGGCGATCTCGGCATAGGGCCTGCCGTCGCGGACCGGCGGGCCGAGCACCAGCCGCGGCGAGTTCATCAGCACACGCGGCTCCGCGCCCGCAAGCGAGACGATCTCGTAGGAGCGGGCCGAGGCATCGCCGATGAAATGGCGGCGCCTTGCCTCGCCCCAGCCGGCATTCTCGAGAAAGCGGCGCATGGCCAGCGACCGCGCCGCGCGGTCGAAGGCAGCACCCTCGCCCGACAGCCGGGCCAGCCGACCCTCGCCATGCTGGACGAGTTCGACCAGAACCGACGTTTTCGGCAGATAGTCCTGCGCCCGTTCCGGCCATTCGACCAGGGCAGCGCCTTGCACCAGGGCTTCCTCGAAACCCAATTCATCGATCTCAGTCGCCGAGGACAGGCGGTAGAGATCGAAATGATGGACCGGGACGCGGGTGTCGTAGCTCTGCACCAGCGTGAAGGTCGGGCTCGGAACATCGAGGCCGGCATCGTCGGCCAAAGCCCTGATCAACGCCCGCGCCAAGGTGGACTTACCGGCACCGAGGTCGCCCTTGAGCGCCAGGACGTCACCTGGACGCAGCGACAACGCCAGATCCTCGCCCAGCAAAGCTGTCTGTGTCTCGTCGGCGAGCAAACGCTCCAGCACCAATCCCGTCATCAAGCGCGCTACTCGGCCGCGGCGCGGATGCCCGGCATGTCGGGAAAGGTGCAGATGACGGTCGTGCCCTTGTCCTTGCCGGTTTCGATGCGAACGCTGCCGCCATGCAGCTCGACGAAGCTCTTGACGATCGACAGACCGAGACCGGCGCCGCGCCGGCGGCCGCCATTGGCGCGCGGCTCAAAACGGCGGAACACCGAATCGAGCAGGTCCGGCGGCATGCCGGGGCCGTCGTCATGAACCGAGAATTCCACCCCGTCCGCCAGATGGCGGCAAGTCAGCCGGATGGTGCTGGCTTCCGGCGCGTAGTTGGCGGCGTTGCTGAGCAGATTGTAAAGTATCTGGCGGACGCGGATCTCGTCGCCGTGAAACGTCTTCGGCGCCGCTGCCGCGTCGACCTCGAGCCTGATCGAATGCTCTTCCAGCCGGTCGGCCACCAGTTCGGCCGCGGCCGCGATGGTGCGGTCGACATGCACCTCGGAAATGTCGAGCTGCATGATGCCGGCGTCGACCGTCGCTAGGTCGAGGATGTCGTTGACGATGGTGAGCAGGACCGAGGAGGACGAGCCGACATGCTCGACATATTCGCGCTGCTTCTGCGTCAACGGGCCGGTTGCCGGCAGCGACAGCAGCTCGGTGAAGCCGATGATATTGGTCAGCGGCGAGCGCAATTCGTAGGAGACATGCTGGACGAATTCGTTCTTGAGCTGGTCGGATTTCTGCAGCGCCTCGTTCTTGTCCTTCAGCGCCCGCTCGACATGCACGCTGTCGGTGACGTCGACGAAGGTCATCATCACCTGCCCGTTGGGCAGCGGGATCATGGCGTAGCTCAGCACATTGCCGTTGTTGAGTTCGGTCAGGCCGTGGCGATCGCGGCGCTCGTCGTCGAACCCGGTGATGGCGGCGACGAAGCCCGGCCAGGGACTGTCCGCCGCCTGCCGGTCGCAAAGGTCGCGGATCGTGGAAACGTGCACATTGGGCTTGGCCGCTTCGCCGCTCAGGCCCCAGAGCCTGGCAAAGGCAGGGTTCGACAGCCGAAGCCTGCCATCGGGACCGAACACCGCCACGCCTTCGGCAAGATTGTCGAGCGTCTCGCCCTGGACCCGCACCGCTGTCTGGTAGCGGCTTTCGAGGTCCATCTTCTCGGTCAGGTTCTCGAACACCCAGGTCACGCCGCCCTTGGGCTGCGGATTGGCGACGACGCGGATGGTCTTGCCGTCCGGCAGATGCCACCAATGTTCCTGCGATTCGACCGCGCGGTAGGCGCCGAGCAGACCTTCCTTCCAGCGGCGCCATTCCGGCTGCTCGGCGATCTTGCCCTCGCTGCGCAGCCGGTCGAGCAGCAAGGCATTGTCGGGAGCGCTGTGCAGGAAGCCGCTGTCGAGACCCCACAGCTTCTGGAAAGCCTGGTTGAAGAAGCGCAGCTTCTCGTCGGTGTCGAAGATGGCGACCGCCGTATTGAGCTGGTCGAGCGTGTCGGCGTGGCTCCTGACGGTCCGTTCGTACTCGCCGCGAACCGCCTCGATAGCGCTGGTGTCGCAGGCAAGGCCGGCCGAACCATCCGCGCCGGCGAAATCGGTGACCGCAAACACACGGCGGTCGCCTTCGATCACGGTGGAAAGCGACTGCTCGAAGACCGGATGCGTCTTGTGCTGGGCGGCAATCGCGTCGCGTGCCTGGCCGCCGAGGAATTCTTTTGCCTCCCGAACCGCGGCTTCGGCATTGTCGGCCTCGACCGCGTCGGCATAGGCCCGGTTGACCCATTTCAGCCGCCCATCCTCGCTGCGAAGCCATGCCGGCATATTCAGCGCGTCGAGCAGGCCGATCATCGTGTCGTGGTCGGCGGCCAGCCGCTGGTTGTCGATCTTCAGCCTGGCCTGGCTGCGCTGCGTCTCCGAGAGCGAGACGAAACGCACGAGCACATGTGCCGCGCTCTTGCGGCCATGCACCTCAAGCGGTGCGCCGGCCTGCGATTCGATGACGAGGTCGAACTGTTTCGCCTTTTCGCGCAATCCGGCGACGGCATGTTCGAGCGCCGCCGCCGAACGCGGCATCAGCCAGCGGCCGAAAGCGAGGAAAGCGGCCCGGTCCTCGGGAGCGCCGCTTTCGACGGGCAATGTGCCGATAAGTTCGGGCTTCTTGTTTTCCGCGGCCCAGACGACCACGCGCTGGTCGCGCAGATTGAGCAGCGCCTCCGAGCGGCGCAGGGCCGCGTTGATGTCGGCGAGGCGGCTCCTGAGTTCGACATTTTCCGCCGAGGTGCGGGCTCTTTCGCGGATGAGGACGATGGCCGACAGAAACGCGGCGCCCGTCACGCCGACAAACACGGCCAACTGCATGACCTCGACCGTGCCGATCGACACCCCGGCCGTGGCCACGCCGGCGGCTTGCGCATGCGCAACCGCATTGGCCAAGGGGCCGGCAAACGCGGATGTGGCAAGGAACAGCGCCACGCGGGCGCGCAATGACAGGTCTCCGCCTTGCAAGGCGGAGCCAGTGATCCCCGAATCGTCATGGCCGCCGGAAACGGCCCGTCCCGCTCTGTGCGGGTGTTGCCCCGGCATGTCTTGGTCCTCTCCGCCGCCTGAATGCAAGACCGCCCTGATACGCGCCTCTCCAGATCCCCTCTCGGGCAGGAAGCGTCGCGAATCACCGGACAATAAACCCTCGCCGAATCGCCGTGAAGGCTGGTGGCGCGCAAAAATAAAGCCGGGCGAAAAGTCAATCGCCCGGCCTCAATATCTGGTAGTAATTTCAGCTTTGGTTAATAGCGGTAGTGTTCCGGCTTGAACGGGCCCTGCGGCGTGACGCCAATATAGGCAGCCTGCTCGCCGGACAGTTCGGTCAGGCGGGCGCCGAGCTTGTCGAGATGCAGGCGCGCGACCTTTTCATCGAGATGCTTGGGCAGGACATAGACCTGGTTCTCGTACTGGCCGGGCTTGGTGTACAGCTCGATCTGGGCCAGCACCTGGTTGGTGAAGGATGCCGACATGACGAAGCTCGGGTGGCCGGTGGCGTTGCCGAGATTGAGCAGGCGGCCTTCCGACAAAAGGATCATCCGCTTGCCATCCGGGAAGGTGATCATGTCGACCTGAGGCTTGACGTTGGTCCATTTCAGGTTGCGCAGCGCGGCCACCTGGATCTCGTTGTCGAAGTGACCGATGTTGCCGACGATCACCATGTCCTTCATCAAGCGCATGTGGTCGAGGGTGACGACATCCTTGTTGCCGGTGGTGGTGATGATGATGTCGGCGGTGGGTGCCGCATCTTCCAGCGTAACCACTTCAAAACCGTCCATCGCCGCCTGCAGGGCGCAGATCGGGTCGACCTCGGTAACCTTGACGCGGGCGCCGGCGCCCTTGAGCGAGGCCGACGAGCCCTTGCCGACGTCGCCATAGCCGCAGACGACCGCGACCTTGCCGGCCATCATGGTGTCGGTGCCGCGACGGATGCCGTCGACCAGCGATTCCTTGCAGCCGTATTTGTTGTCGAACTTCGACTTGGTGACCGAGTCGTTGACGTTGATGGCGGGGAAAGGCAGCAGGCCCTTCTTCTGTAGCTGGTAAAGCCGGTTGACGCCGGTGGTCGTCTCCTCGGTGACGCCACGGATCGCCGCCTTCTGCTTGGTGAAGAAGCCTGGCGAAGCCTTCAGGCGCTTCTTGACCTGGGCGTAGAAGTATTCCTCCTCTTCGCTCTGCGGGTTGGACAGCACGTCCTCGCCGGCCTCGGCGCGGGCGCCGATCAGGATGTACATGGTGGCGTCGCCGCCATCATCGAGGATCATGTTGGAGGTGCCGCCGTCGGCCCACTGGAAGATCTTGTCGGTGTAGTCCCAGTACTGCTCGAGCGACTCGCCCTTGACGGCGAACACTGGGATACCGGCTTCGGCGATGGCCGCGGCCGCATGGTCCTGGGTCGAGAAGATGTTGCAGGAAGCCCAGCGGATGTCGGCGCCGAGCGCCTTCAGCGTCTCGATAAGCACCGCTGTCTGGATGGTCATGTGCAGCGAGCCGGTGATGCGCGCGCCCTTGAGCGGCTTCTTGTCGCCGAATTCCTCGCGGCTGGCCATCAGGCCCGGCATTTCGGTTTCGGCGATCTCGATTTCCTTGCGGCCCCAGCCGGCAAGCGAGATGTCGGCGACCACATAGTCCTTGCTACCCGTCATGGCAGTACTCCCTGCGAATTGTTGTGCTGCGAATTGGTTGCGGATGCGCCCACGCCGGTCGGCGCGTCGAAGGGCGCGAATTGCCGGCCTGACTAGCAGATCGGGGCTTGGACGACAATGGGATATAAAGAAATCTTTATCCGTGCATGTCCTTGTGGACATGTTTTGGCGATGTAGAGGATCAGCTTTCCTCGCCGAAGCGGGACGCCACCAGTTGCTCCAGCGCGTCGATGACCTGCAACGCCTCCGGCCCGCTGGCGGTGACACGGATCGAGTAGCCCGGGCTTGCCGCCAGCATCATCAGGCCCATGATCGAGGTGCCGCCGACCTTGACGCCATCCTTCTCGACATGCACCGAGGCGTCGAAGCCGCTGGCGAGCTGGACGAATTTCGCCGAGGCGCGTGCATGCAGGCCGCGCTGGTTGATGATGGGGAAGTCCCGGACGATCAGATCTCTTTCCGGGGGCAGCGCGTTCATTTGCTGCTCAAAAGCTGGCTGGCGACATTGATGTATTTGCGGCCGGCCGCCTGCGCCTCGTCAAGTGCGGCCGCCATGTTGTCGCCCTTGCGGATCGAGGAGAGCTTGATCAGCATCGGCAGGTTCATGCCGGCGATCACCTCGGTGCGGCCGGACTCCATCACCGAAATGGCAAGGTTGGAGGGTGTGCCGCCGAACATGTCGGTCAGCACGATGACGCCCGTCCCGGTGTCGACACGGGCAACAGCGTCGACAATATCGCGGCGACGCTGCTCCATATCGTCATCGGCGCCGATCGCCACGGTTTCGAAATTGTCTTGTGGCCCGACGACATGTTCCACGGCATGTCGAAACTCGGCGGCCAGTTGACCGTGCGTTACAAGCACGAGTCCGATCATTCTTTGGTGGCTCCCGTCATCGCCGCTTCACAGGCGCATTTTATGCTCGCCAGCCATTCCAGGCGGCGGGAGCGCTATCTTGTCGACGCGCGGCCCGTTGACAAGCCCAAAATTGCGCCGGCCCATGCCATTTTGACGCATTGCAGCAAAAAATCCGAAGCGGATCATAGAAAAGGCGCGATCGACAGCCGCGCCATCACGGCCGGCAAGGCCGTGGCGGCGTTACGCTCGGCAAGGTCGATACGCGGCACCGGGCAGCCTGCGACCGGCTCGCTGATTTCCTCCTGGAAACGGGCCATCTCTGCCTTTGGCACCAGCCTCACATGCAGGTCGATCACTCCGCCCGGCTCGAACGGCAGCGGCCGCGGCATGAACCCAGGGACTTCGGCGAGACCGGCGATGGGCGCCGGCACGCGACAGACCAGCCGCCCGGCGCGGGCCGCGGCAAGCAGCCTGTCGTCGCCGATCAGCCGCGAGAACAGCCCGCGCGCCCGGCAATGGTCCACCAGTGTCAGCGCCAGTGTCGTCTTGCCGGCGCCTGACGGCCCGGTGATAAGGACGCCGCGCTCGCCGATCAGGATCGCGGTTCCGTGAATGTTTTCAGGCTGCGCAACTGGATCAGGCACGATCTTGCCCGATCATGTTTTCGGATGAAGCACTTTTCGGGATCATGCCTTTTGCATGAAGCATGATCTGCCCGAAACCCGGTTCCCACTTTTCGGGATCATGCCTTTTGCATGAAGCATGATCTGTCCGAAAACCGGTTCCCACTTTTCGGGATCATGCCTTTTGCATGAAGCATGATCCTGTCCGAAAACCGGTTCCCACTTTTCGGGATCATGCCTTTTGCATGAAGCATGATCCTGTCCGAAAACCGGTTCCCACTTTTCGGGATCATGCCTTTTGCATGAAGCATGATCCTGTCCGAAAACCGGTTCCCACTTTTCGGGATCATGCCTTTTGCATGAAGCATGATCCTGTCCGAAAACCGGTTCCCACTTTTCGGGATCATGCTTCGGCCGGCAGCGTCACGACGAAACGCGCGCCCTTGATCTCGCCGGGTTTGGTGCCGGGGATGTTTTCGGCGGTCAAGGTGCCGCCATGGGCCTCGACGATCTGCCTGGATATCGACAGGCCGAGGCCCGAATTCTGGCCGAATGCCTCGCCGGCAGGCCGGTCGGTGTAGAAGCGTTCGAAGATGCGGTCGATGTTGTCGGCGCGAATGCCGGGACCATTGTCGTCGACGGTGACGATGTTGAACTTGCCGACGCGCGCCAGCGACAGGCTAATATGGCCATGGTCCTCGGGGACGAAGGAGCGGGCGTTCTCGATCAGGTTGGTGATGACCTGGCCGATGCGCAGGTCATGGCCGACGACCATATAGCCTTTGACGCCCTGCGGCAGCTTGGCGACCTTGAACTCGATCTCGACCGCCTTCTTGTTGCGCGTGGCTTCACGCGAAACGGCAACGAGATCGGTGATGAATTTCTTCAGGTCGACCGTCCCGGCATCTTCACGCGCCAGCTCGGCATCAAGGCGTGAGGCGTCGGAAATATCGGTGATGAGCCGGTCCAGCCGCCTGACATCGTGCTGGATGATATCCATCAGCCGGCTGCGCGAATTGTCGTTCTTGGCCAGCGGCAAGGTCTCCACCGCGCTGCGCAACGACGTCAGCGGGTTCTTCAATTCGTGCGAGACGTCAGCCGCAAAGCTTTCGATCGCCTCGATGCGGGCATAGAGCGCATTGGTCATGTCACGTATGGCGATCGACAGATTGCCGATCTCGTCCTGGCGGTCGGAAAAGTCGGGGATTTCCTCGCGGCTCTTGACGCCGCGCCGCACCCGCACCGCCGCCGCCGACAGCCGGCGCAGCGGATTGGCGATGGTGGAGGCGAGCAGCATCGACAGGATGGCGGTGACAAGGGCCGCGATGCCGAAGACGCGCAGGATCGCCTTGCGCTCGGCGGCGACGATCTTGTCGATGTCGCCACCCTCGGTCGACAGCATCAGCACGCCGAGGACGGCGCGGAAACGCTGGATCGGCACCGCCACCGAAACGATCTGCTCGCCCTGTTCCGAGATGCGCACGATGGTCGACGGGCTGCCGGTGAGCGCCTTGACCACCTCCGGGAAAGCGGCGCCGTTGCCGCCCGGCTGCTCGTGATAGACCGGCAGCTCGGTGTTGCGGAAGAAATCGAAGACGAATTTCTGGATGCGCTCGACCAGATCAGGCTCTTCCTCGTCGACCGGCGGCAGGTCGTAGCGCAGGATCTGGCCGCGCGAATAAAGATGGCGCGAATCGAGCAGCAGATTGGCGTCGCGGTCATAGATGCGGGCGCGCGTCCGGGTCGGCGAGATCAGCCTTCTCAGCACCGGCGCGACGCGCTCCGGATTGATCGGGAAGTCGAGATTGTCGAGCTGATCCGAGCCCGGCCCGAGGCTTTCGCCGGCCTGCAGCTCAAGCAGCTTTTCCGGGTCGATGCTGATTGAATCCGTCTCGACCGTCGCCGACGCGGCGATCGCGCCGGCGATGATCTCGCCCTGGGTCATCAGGCTTTCGACGCGGGCGTCGATCAGCCCGTCGCGGAAGGTGTTGAGATAGAGGATGCCGGTGACCAGGACAGCCAGCCCGGCGAGGTTGAGGAAGAGAATGCGCCGCGTCAGGCTGGAAAAGATATGATGGCCGAGGAAGCGGCGCATCGGCACCGTGATTTTCGACACGAATGACGGCATGATGCGCGACGGCCGCCTGGCAGCGCCCGCCGGTCTTGTTCGCTGTGTTTCCACTGCCATCGAATAGCAGTTCCCTGCCTAGTCTTTGGTTTGATGCATGTCGTTGTCCCAAAACCGGGACCACTTTTGGGCGACATGCATCGACTTACGCTTCGCGGAACCGGTATCCGACTCCGTAAAGGGTTTCGATCATCTCGAAGTCGTCGTCGACGGCCTTGAACTTCTTGCGCAGCCGCTTGATGTGGCTGTCGATGGTCCGGTCGTCGACATAGACCTGTTCATCATAGGCCGAATCCATCAGCGCATCACGGCTTTTTACGACACCGGGACGCTGCGCCAGCGAATGCAGGATCAGGAATTCGGTGACGGTCAGCGTCACCGGCTCGCCCTTCCAGGTGCAGGTGTGGCGCTCCTGGTCCATGACGAGCTGGCCGCGCTCGAGCGAGCGGGCCTGCTGGCTGGGCGCCTTGGCCGCGGCCTCGCGGGCACTGGCGCGGCGCAGCACGGCGCGCACCCGTTCGACCAGCAGACGCTGCGAGAACGGTTTGCGGATGAAGTCGTCGGCGCCCATCTTGAGGCCGAACAATTCGTCGATCTCGTCATCCTTGGAGGTCAGGAAGATCACCGGAAGGTCGGACTTCTGGCGCATGCGGCGCAGCAGTTCCATGCCGTCCATGCGCGGCATCTTGATGTCGAGGATGGCAAGATTCGGCGGGCGGGCCGCCAGTCCTTCCAGCGCGGACGCACCATCCGTGTAGGTCTCGACGCGATAACCCTCGGATTCAAGGGCGATCGACACCGACGTCAGAATGTTGCGGTCGTCATCGACAAGCGCGATTGTTGCCATTTCAAGCGGCTCCCTCATGAGCTGTCCCTTCTTTCGTAGAGAAGGGGCTTTTGCAGGACAAATTAGGTACAAAATGTGGCATAGGCCTTGTCCGCTGTCACGCGCGGCATGCCGGCGGCCACAATCCCACCTCGATATGGATTGGACGAACGAACACCGCCAATCCTTTGGGCAACCGTGAAACTTTTTGCACATATAAACGATTTAAACAACTTTCAAAATATTTAAATCGATTAATGATTTGATATCATTCGGCTTTTCTGGTTCTGACCATCTCAGCCTACGTCGTGGGCATGCCGGAAACGTGCCGGCAACGATGCGGAAAATCGAAGAGGGACACTTGATGTCGGAAGTCGGCAAACGCAATTCTGCCTGCGCGATCGATCATATCGGCCTGAAAACCACCGGCGTGGTGCGCTATAATTTCGGCGCGGCCGCCCTTTACGAGGAATCGATCAGGCGCGGCGAAGCCCGGCTTACCGCGCATGGCGCGCTGGTCGCCGAGACAGGCCAGCACACCGGCCGCTCGCCGAAGGACAAATTTGTCGTCCGCGACAGCGCCACCGAACCGCATGTCTGGTGGGACAACAACAAGGCGATCTCGCAGGCCCAGTTCGATACGCTGCTCGCCGATTTCCGCGCCCATGCCGCGGACAAGGACCTTTACGTGCAGGATCTGGTCGGCGGCGCCGATGAGGAGCTGAAACTGCCCACCAGGGTGATCACCGAGTTTGCCTGGCACTCGCTGTTCATCCGCAATCTGCTCATCCGCCCGGATGCCGCCGAGCTCGGGCAGTTCGTGCCCGAGATGACGATCATCGACCTGCCGTCCTTCCGCGCCGATCCCGCCCGCCACGGCAGCCGCACCGAAACGGTGATCGCCGTCGACCTGACGCGCAAGATCGTGCTGATCGGCGGCACTTCCTATGCCGGCGAGATGAAGAAGTCGGTGTTCACCATGCTCAACTATCTGTTGCCGGCGAAGGGCGTGATGCCGATGCATTGCTCGGCCAATGAAGGGCCGGACGGAGACGCCGCCGTCTTCTTCGGCCTTTCTGGCACCGGCAAGACGACGCTGTCGGCCGATCCCTCGCGCACGCTGATCGGCGACGACGAGCATGGCTGGGGACCGCACGGCATCTTCAATTTCGAAGGCGGCTGCTACGCCAAGACGATCAAGCTGTCGGCGGAAGCCGAGCCGGAAATCTTCGCCACCACGCAGCGCTTCGGCACGGTGCTGGAGAATGTCGTGCTGGACGCGAACCGCGTGCCGGATTTCAACGACGCAAGGCTGACCGAAAACACGCGCTGCGCCTACCCGCTCGACTTCATCCCCAACGCCAGCAAGACGGGACGCGCCAATCATCCGAACAACATCATCATGCTGACCGCCGATGCCTTTGGCGTGATGCCGCCGATCGCCCGGCTGACCCCGGCGCAGGCGATGTATCATTTCCTGTCCGGCTACACCGCCAAGGTGGCCGGAACCGAAAAGGGCGTGACCGAGCCCGAAGCGACGTTTTCGACCTGTTTCGGCGCACCGTTCATGCCGCGCCATCCGTCGGAGTACGGCAATTTGCTGCGCGAGCTGATTGCCCGCCATGACGCCGATTGCTGGCTGGTCAACACCGGCTGGACCGGCGGCGCCTTTGGCACCGGCAAGCGGATGCCGATCAAGGCAACGCGGGCGCTGCTTGCCGCCGCACTCGACGGCTCGCTGAAGGCAACCGAGTTCCGCACCGACCCGCATTTCGGTTTCGAGGTGCCGGTGGCAGTTCGCGGCGTCGACAGCGCCATTCTCGATCCGCGATCGACCTGGGGCGACAAGGCCGGTTATGACCGGCAGGCGGCAAGGCTGGTCGGCATGTTCGCCGTCAACTTCGAGAAATTCGAAAGCCATGTCGACGCCGTGGTGCTGGGTGCCGCCCCCCGCATGCAGGAAGCGGCCGAGTAATCGCGACATCCCGCGCGACCTATCCTTGAAAGGCCCGGTCTCGATCGGGCCTTTTCTTTTTCGGCCCGCCGCGCCATGACTGCGGCATGCCTACCGACGACAACATCATCATTGCCGACGATGCCGTGATCTATCCGGGCGACCTGCACGAGGACTTCATCCGCTCGTCGGGGCCTGGCGGCCAGAACGTCAACAAGGTGGCGACGGCGGTGCAACTGCGCTTCGACGCGCAAAATGCGACGGGCCTGTCGGAGCGCGTGCGCATCCGGACGATCAAGCTTGCCGGCCAACGCGCCACCAAGGACGGTGTCATCGTCATCGAGGCAGGCCGCTTTCGCACCCAGGAACAGAACCGGGCCGACGCACGGGCAAGGCTTACGGCACTGGTCGCCAAGGCCGCCGAACCGCCACCGCCACCCCGCAAGAAGACGCGGCCGTCGAAAGGCGCGGTGGAGCGGCGGCTGAAGAGCAAGGCCGGACGCGGCACGATCAAGAAACTGCGCGGCCGGGTGGAAAGCGATTAAGCACCACGATGGCGCGTCCCCGTCCGATTGCATGGCATTCATGACAGATGGCTTGGCGGTGGAGACGATGAACGCCTCCGTGCCGGCCTGGTGCAGATGGCCAAACGTCGGCAGCACCGGTCAAACAAGACCGGGGATCGGCCTCGTCTTGCCGCTCATATGGGCACCCAGCGTCAGTGCTTGTGGGAAATGCCGAACAGCCGCTGCCATCAAGGCGGGGCCGGCGGGGCCGAGGGCCATCCGCGCGAGGACCGCAGCCGCGTGAACCCGCGTCGAAAACAAGTCTCTCCAGGCCGCTTGATAGCGTCTGCCGGCCACTTCACGCCCGGCTCGGCCGCTTGACGCGCGCACGAGTTCCTCGGCCAGCAGCCAGCCGGACTGAAGCGCCATCGAGATGCCTTCGGCGATGATCGGATGAGATTCCCCGGCGGCATTGCCGACGCGGAAGATATCTCTTTCATAGCAGATGCGGATGCCAGGCCGGATCGGACCGGCTGCAAGCCACGGACCGTCGAGGCAGGCTCCATCCAGTGCATCGCTCACGCCCCGGCAAGAAGCCGTGAGATGACGAAAGACCGCGTCAGCGGCCGACCCATGGCCCTCCTGTCTGGCTTCAGGTCCGGAACCATGGCTCCTGCGCAGCCGCGCGAGCATGTCGCGCCTTATGCAGCACGAGATCGACAGCCGGCCATGATCGGTCGAAACCATGCCGCCATAGCCGCCGGGAAACACCAGCAGAGGCATCAGATCGGGCGCGAGCGCGGCACTGGTGAAATGCGCCTTGAAGCCGAGCAGGTCCGACGGGCGGCTGGTCTTTTCAACCTGGCTTGGCAGCGCTCCCGGCTCCCAGGAACCGTGCGCGGCGATAATCGCCGGCGCGCGCAAGGTCGTCGTCGCATCGGCGGATTTGTCGTCCCTCGCTTGAATGTGCACCCTGTGCATGTCTCCATCCCGCTCGATAGCGACCGCCCGCCAAGGCTGGAAAATTTCGGCGCCCTCCGATCGCGCCGCCTGCAAGAGCAGCGTGTCGAGAAGGTCACGGCCCAGTGCCCGGCCGAAGCCGTCATTTGCGGGAGGCCCATATTTTGCGGCCGGCATCGGCGCCTCGACGCAGGTCTCGCCGGAAAAGAAGCCGATGCGGCGGATTTCGGGGCCGGCATTTGCGCGCCACGCGTCGCCGATCCCCAGGCGGTCGAGCAGCCCGATGTTGCTCGCCGAGACGTATTCACCACAGACCTTGCGGCGCGGGAATGCACTCTTTTCCACAATCGCCACCGCCCATCCGCGCCGGGCCAGCGTCAGCGCGGCGGAGGAACCTGCCGGGCCGGCGCCTATGACGACCGCATCGTAGGTCGACAATCGCGTCATGGGTTACCACCGGCTTTGGTGCTGGCGCCGACGAAGATGTGGGAAAAGAGACCGGCACGCCGCTCCTCGAGCGGCTTGCCGTTCGCCGCAAGCCAGAGAGCGGAAAGCTCGCTGCCGCGAAAGCCTGCGCGCACGCTCTGGGCTGCGTCATGTCGAGTAACGTCGTTGGCGCCGAGCACTGGCAGAAGTCGGGTCGCGGCTAGCGCCGGCATCGCCCTCAGCGGTTCGGTCGCCAGGAGCAACGGGGCTTTGGGCATCAGCAACGAAAACAGATGCACCAGTTGGGCGTCATGGAAATGATGCAGGAACAGATTGACGGTGATTGCGTCGAAGTGCTTACCGTCGGGCCTTTCCGCCCAATCGAAGACATCACAGGTGATGGTCTCGATCTTCCATCCGAGCCTACCGAAATCGGCGGCAAGCGCAGCCGTGACGAGGCCGGTGCGATCGAGGAGCGTCAGCTCGACCGCAGGCCGGTGCCTGGCGATGCGCCGCGCCACCGCGAGCATGAATGTGCCGTCGCCAGCGCCAATCTCCAGAATGCGGCGCTGTGGCGTTGGCACAAATTTCCGCAGCAATGACGCCATGATCGGCGCCTGAAACATCAACGCATTGATACGACGAAGGTCACGGCGCGAGGCGCGCGCCCGCGGATCGTCGGCCGCAAGCCCGTCAAGGATTTCCGGGACGAGGCTGCGATGGCTGAGCGTGTTCATGACACGGTTCGAAAAAGCATGGTTTCGGCCGTCAATCCGGGTCCGAACGACATGCCGCAGCCAAGCAGCCCGGGCGGCGCCCGCAGCATCTCTTCCATCACGAACATGATCGTCGCCGACGACATGTTGCCGTATCGCCGCAGCACCTCGCGCGACGCCGCGAGTGCGGCGGGCGCGAGGTTCAGCGCTCTTTCGACGGCGTCGAGTACTGAACGTCCACCGGGGTGCACGGCCCAGAGATCGATCGCTTCGGTTGGGCGGTCGCCGAGGATGGCGCCCTGCTTGCTTCGCAAAGTTTCATGAATCGCTGCCGGCACCTGGCCGGAGAGAACCATGTCGAAGCCGTGGTCGCGAATGTCCCACCGCATCAGGTCCCGCCGCTCGTCGACGACGGTGCAATGAAAGCTGTCGAGTTCGATGCCGGACGGCTCGGCGGTGACAAGTGCGGCCGCGCAGCCGTCGCCCCAGAGGCAGAAGGACAGCAGCTCTTCCAGTTCGGGGGTTTCCTTGAGATGCAAGGTGCAGATCTCGATATTGACCAGCAGGACCCTGGCTTGCGGATCTGACCTGACGATGTGACGGGCAAGCTTGAGGGCGTTGACCGCAGCGTAGCAGCCCATGAACCCGATCATGGTGCGCTCGACCCTGTCCGACAGGCCACAACGCCGAACCAGGTCCAAGTCGATACCTGGGGCGGAAAACCCCGTGCAGGTGGTCACGATGAGATGGGTGATGCGTGACGCTTGGTCGCCAAGCTGCAATCCGTCGACGGCTTTTTGCGCCAGTATGGGGGCGGCTTTGCGAAACAGCGCCATTCTCGCGGCCGTTCCGGGAAACGCGCCGCGGATGAAGTCTCCCTGAAGATCGACGGATTGCCCCGTGGGGTCCAGGGCAGGTGCAAAGCATGAATAGCGGCTGTCGATACCGGCAAGGCCGGCCATGCGTTCGAATATCCTTTGGCGATTGGCAGCGAGCATGGAAGCCGCGAACCGCAGATAGAATTGATGAACCTCATGTTCCGGGACCGCTGTCGCGATCCGGTTGATATAGGCGTTAGCGGGCATTCCGTTCTCCCTGGGCGCCCTGCGCTGCGTGGCGCCAGCTGCCGGAGGGCCTTTGTTTCAATTGGCACCAGTGTAGGGCGCCTGGTTTGGGCGTTGCCTGTTCGATAAACGTTTGAGAAACCAATTTCGTCCCTGACGGGGCGGCCGCCTGCCGGCCCGGCTTGATCTTGCCGTAGCTCAGGCCTCCTGCCGGCGGGTGGCGCGGCTCATCGCAAGGGGCGAAAGAGCAGACTCGATATCACCGCCATGTCGTCCCTTTCGTATGCCCCAGGCCCAGACCTCGCCTGATCGGGGCGTTTGCCAATTTGACAGGAGCGGTGGCTTTCGGGTCGCCGTTTTCATTTGGCAGTGGCATGCTTGGCTTCCGACGAAACGGATCAAGCGACCGACCTCATGCTCGTCCTGCCCAAAGGCATACGCCACATGCCGGCCTACCTGTCACGCACCGTGCAGGAAGCGTTGGTCGAGGAAGTGAGAAGCATCGTGCAGCAGGCGCCGCTGTTCGTGCCGGCCATGCCGCGCACCGGCAAGGAGATGAGCGTGCGCATGACCAATTGCGGCCCGCTCGGCTGGGTCACCGACAAGGAAGGTGGCTACCGCTACCAGCCGACGCACCCGGTGACCGGATTGCCATGGCCACCAATTCCGGACGGGCTGCTCGAACTATGGCGGCAGGTGTCGGGCTATCGGCACCCGCCGGAAGCCTGCCTGGTCAATTTCTATACCCCGGATGCAAAAATGGGCCTCCACCAGGACCGCGACGAGGCTGATTTTTCGGCGCCGGTGGTTTCCATCTCACTGGGCGACGATTGCCTGTTCAGGGTCGGCCAAACGACGCGCGAGGGCGGCACGAAGTCGTTCAGGCTGAAAAGCGGCGACGTGGTGGTGCTCGGCGGCGAGGGGCGTCTCAGCTTTCACGGCGTCGACCGCATCTATCCCTCGACCTCGGCGGTGCTGAAAAATGGCGGCCGGATCAATCTGACGCTGAGGCGGGTGACGCGCCCGGCGAACGAAGTCTCCGGAGATGGGCGATAGGCATGCCTGGTCGCCGTCGTCAGAGTTTCCTGAGCGCCACTTCCTCGATCAGGTGATCGGCGCCCTTGCGCAGGATGAGGTCGGCGCGGGCCCGCGTCGGCAGGATGTTCTCGCGCAAATTCTTCAGATTGATGTTGGTCCACAAGCCTTCGGCGATGGCGCGGGCAGAATCTTCCGAAAGCTGCGAATAGCGGTGAAAGAAGGAGTCCGGATTGCGGAAGGCGGTCTCGCGCAGCCGCATGAAACGGGCGGTGTACCACTGGTGGATCAGCTTCTCGTCGGCATCGATATAGATGGCGAAGTCGAAGAAGTCCGACAGGAAGGGCACGATCTTGCCGTCTTGCGGCAGCTTGCCCGGCTGCAGGACATTGATGCCTTCGAAGATCAGGATGTCCGGACGGTCGATGGTGACGAACTCGCCGGGAATGACGTCATAGGTCAGGTGCGAATAGACCGGCGCACGGACATTGCGCTGCGCCGACTTGATGCTCGACAGGAAGCGCAGCAGCGCGCCGACATCGTAGCTGTCGGGAAAGCCCTTGCGTTCCATCAAATTGTCGCGGCGCAGGATCTCGTTGGGCAGCAGGAAACCGTCGGTGGTGATGAGATCGACCTTGGGGCTCGAGGGCCAGCGCGCCAGCAGTTCCTTCAACACGCGGGCGGTGGTCGATTTGCCGACCGCGACGGAGCCGGCAATGCCGATGATGAAAGGCGTCTTTTCCACGTCCACCGCGTTGAAGAAGGCCTGGCGTTGCCTGAACAGCAATTGGCTGGCCTCGACATGCGCCGACAAAAGCCGCGACAGCGACAGATAGATGCGCTTGACCTCTTCGAGGTCGACCGGGTCGTTGAGCGAGCGCAGGCGGCGGAATTCATCCTCGCTCAGCGTCAGCGGCGTGTCGGCGCGGAATTGCGACCATTGCTCGGCGGAGAAGAAACGAAAGGGGGAATATTTCTCGGTCGGCGCGAGCTGATCCATCGAGATACCTGCCCTCCCTCGCGCTCAGCCCTTGGGCCGTGACGCCTTCTCGGCAATGCCCGAACGCCCGGTGCGGCCTTCGAGCTCCCTAAGCACGTCGCTCAGCGGAACCCCTGAGATGCCGAGAACGACAAGCCAATGATATATAAGATCGGCACTTTCCGAAACGAGGGCCTGTTTGTCGCCCTTGACGGCGGCAATCACCGTCTCGATCGCCTCTTCACCGAGCTTTTGCGCCGCCTTGTCGATGCCGCGCGCAAACAGCTTCGCCGTCCACGATTCCGCGTCGCCGGAATGGGCGCGTTCCCTGATGATTTTTTCCAGATCTGACAGCGAAAACTCAGCCATTGCGCCGTTTAGGTCCGATTATTCACGGAGTCCAGCCGCATCGGCAGCCCGGCCCGGGCCATATGCGCCTTGGCCTGCCCTATCGTGTAGGTGCCGAAATGGAAGATGGAGGCAGCCAGCACCGCGCCGGCATGGCCGTCGCGGATGCCTTCGACCATATGATCGAGCGTGCCGACGCCGCCGGAAGCGATGACTGGCGCGCGCACCGCGTCTGATATCGCGCGGGTGAGCGCGATGTCGTAGCCGGCCTTGGTGCCGTCTCGGTCCATCGAGGTCAACAGGATCTCGCCGGCGCCGCGATCGACCATCTGGCGCGCGAATTCGACCGCGTCGATGCCGGTCTTCTCGCGCCCGCCATGGGTGAAGATCTCCCAGCGGTCGGCTTCGCCGGCGCCGGACACTTTCTTGGCATCGATGGCGACGACGATGCACTGGTTGCCGAACTTATCGGCCGCCTCGGCGACGAAATCCGGGTTCTTCACCGCCGCCGTGTTGATCGACACCTTGTCGGCACCAGCCAGCAGCAGCTTCCTGATGTCGGCGACCTGGCGCACGCCGCCGCCGACCGTCAGCGGCATGAAGCATTGTTCGGCGGTGCGGGCGACGACGTCGAAGATGGTCTCGCGATTGTCCGATGAAGCGGTGATATCGAGGAAGCAGAGTTCGTCGGCGCCGGCTGCGTCATAGGCCTTGGCCGCCTCGACCGGATCGCCGGCGTCGATGAGATCGACGAAGTTGACGCCCTTGACGACCCGGCCGTTCTTGACGTCGAGGCAGGGGATGACACGGGCTTTCAGCATCACCTTCCCTCTATCGTGGCGATGAGATCGTTGAGCAGTTCGCCGACCAGCGGCGGGACGTCGCCCTGCGCGTCGAAGGCCGGATCGTAGGCGGAAACGGTGATGCCGACGACCGGCACCGCAAGCGCCATGGCGCAAGCCGCGCCGCGCAATTGTTCCGGGCTCGGCCCGCCCTGGCTGACGTAGCGGTTCGCCTGCAGGTCTTCCGGATCGTGCACGTCCAGATCAAGATGCATGTGGACGCGTTTGGCGCCGGCGGCCTTAAGCCTTTCGGTCGCCTGGGCCACCCCGGGACATTCCGTTCGAACGATGGGCAATGTCTTGAGAAGCTGTTTTTCCGCCGGATCGAGATCGCGCGCGTTGACGAGCACGCAGCGCGACGGATCGATCGGCTGGAAGCCGGAAATGGCGGCCGCCATCGGCCGCCAGCAAAGGCCAAGCACGGTCGCCAGCGCCATGCCGTCGAGAAAGCCATATATCGATGTCTCGGGCGTGTTGAGGTCGCCATGCTGGTCGGCCCAGATGATCGCATCGGCACCCTCGCCGGCGACCGCACCGGCGCTGGTCAGGCAATTTCCGGCCAGCACGATGGGAAAGCGACCGCTGTCGCGGGCAAGGCGAACCTCGGCCGCGACCGCGTTGCAGACGGCAAAGCCAGTGGCGATCTCGCGCTCCTGGGCCTCTCCGACCCTGCCGATGTCCTCGACCGCGACGTCGTGACCGGCCATGGTCAGGGCTTCGACGAGCCCGCCCGATATCAGCGCGTCCGGGCCCTGGCCCATGCCGCCGTGGTAGTGACCGCTGTCGTATGAGGCCAGGATGATGGAGACTTTCACGGCCGCGTCTCCGGCCTGCCTTGCAGGATCGCCAGCGCCTCGGCCGGATCGATGCGGCCGTCATAGAGCGCCCGGCCTGAGATCGCGCCCTCAAGCTTTTGTGCATCGGGCATGGTCATGCGCACGATGTCGGCGATCGAGGCGAGGCCGCCGGACGCGATGACGGGGATCGACACGGCGTCGGCGAGGTCGATGGTGGCATCCCAGTTGATGCCGGTCAGCACGCCGTCGCGGTCGATGTCGGTGTAAATGATGGCGGCGACGCCGGCGCCCTCGAATTTCTTCGCCAGTTCGATGACACCGAGGCTCGACGCCTCGGCCCAGCCCTCGACGGCCACCTTGCCGCCCTTGGCATCGATGCCGACGGCCACCTTGCCCGGGAACGCCTTGCAGGCCTGCTTGACCAGATCGGGGTCGCGCACAGCCACCGTGCCGAGAATGACTCGGGCCAGCCCGCGATCGAGCCAATCCTCGATCTGCTCCAGCGAGCGGATACCGCCGCCGAGCTGGACCGGGTTCTTCGTCGCCTTCAGGATGGCTCCGACCGCCGCGCTGTTGACGCTCTGGCCCTGGAAGGCGCCATTGAGGTCGACGACATGCAGCCATTCGAAGCCCTGTTGCTCAAAGGCTTTTGCCTGGGCGGCCGGGTCGTCGTTGTAGATGGTCGCGGTCGCCATGTCGCCCTGCTTCAGGCGCACGCATTGGCCGTCCTTGAGATCGATGGCGGGAAAAAGGATCATCCGTTCAAGCGCCTTCAACAATGACGAAATGGCCGGTCGAGGCGGCAAGCCGGAACTTCGAGGCGTGCTGATATTCCGGCGAATGATAGCATTCGACCGCCTGGTCGTAGGATTCGAACTCGACCAGTACATGACGATTGCCGGTCGGTCCTTCCGGATTCTCGTAGCGACCGGCCCGCACGGGGAATTTCGCGCCGTATTTCGTGAAGGCAACGGCATTCGCCTCGATGTACTGCTTGTACATTTCGGGATCGCGGACATCGATCATCGCCATCCAGTAGCCCTTCTTGTTCATGTTTCTTCAGGGCCTCCAGCGCAGGAAATTGGTGATCAACGCCAGGCCAAGGGCCTGGCTTTTTTCTGGATGGAACTGCGTGCCGACCAGGTTGTCGCGGGCGACGGTGGCCGTTACCGGGCCGCCATAGTCGGCGATCGCCAGAACCTCGTCGGACTTCTGCGCATCGAGATGATACGAATGCACGAAATAGGCGTGCAGTCCGTTGGTCCCGGTCGGGATGCCGGAAAACAGCGGGTGTTGGCGCCTGAGCTCGATCGTGTTCCAGCCGATCTGCGGGATTTTCAGCGCCGGATCGGCCGGGGTGATCTCCTTGACGTCGCCGGCGATCCAGCCAAAACCGTTGGTAATGGTCTTTTCCAGGCCGCGCTCTGACATCAGCTGCATGCCGACGCAGATGCCGAGGAAGGGTCGACCCTTGGCGATCGCGACCTCTTCCACCGCTTCCCACATGCCGTCGACGGCACGCAAGCCGGCCGCGCAGTCGGCATAGGCGCCGACGCCGGGCAGGACGATGCGGTCGGCGGTGCGGACCCGTTCGGCATCGGCAGTCAGGTCGATTTCAGCCGATATGCCGGCTTCGCGCGCGGCGCGCTCGAAGGCTTTGGTGGCCGAGCGCAGATTGCCCGAACCGTAATCGATGATCGCAACCCGCATGTCAGGATCTTCCCGGAATGTGGGTCAGGCCCAGCGCCATGCCGGGCTGCGCCGGGCGCGCCATGGCGGCATCCGGGACGATGCGCGGCACTGGCACGGCTTGATCGGAAAGTGCTTCCGCTTCCAGCGCATAGCGCATGTCGGCTTCGTCGAGCCGACCGGCCTCGATCACACCCCATTCGTGCCAGCCACGGCGGCGGAGCGCCGCGATCCGCAACCCCTGCCCTTCCAGTCCGACATAGAGCGAAACCAGAAGCGACAGCAGCGAGCCGGCCAGCCCAAGGCCAAGCTTTTGGCCGAGCATCGAAAGCAGGCCGGCGGCGACGAAGGCGAGCGCCGCTTCGATCCACAGCCGGTGCCAGGCGAACCATAGCGGCGGCACCAGGAACCCGAGCCAGGCGAAGCCATCGCGGACAAAGGCCGTTGCATCGGCCTTGTCGCTGCGGCCGGGCGGTTCCATCACGACATAGATGGCCATCACCTTACCCCTTCAACGATCCCTTGGTGGAGGGAACTGCGTCCGGCTGGCGCGGGTCGCGTTCAAGTGCGGCGCGCAGCGCACGCGCCACCGCCTTGAAGCAGGTCTCGGCGACATGGTGGTTGTTGGCGCCATAATGATTGGTGACATGCAGCGTGATGCCGGCATTCTGCGCCAGCGCCTGGAAGAATTCGCGCACCAGTTCGGTATCGAACGTGCCGATCTTCGGCGACGAGAAGGAAACGTTCCAGACCAGGAACGGCCGGCCGGAAACGTCGATCGCCGCGCGCGTCAGCGTCTCGTCCATGGCGAGGTCGATCGAGGCATAGCGCATGATGCCGCGCCGTTCGCCGAGTGCCTTGGCCAGTGCCTGGCCGAGCGCGATGCCGGTATCCTCGACGGTGTGGTGGTCGTCGATATGCAGATCGCCCTTGGCCCTGACCGTCATGTCGATCAAGGAATGGCGCGACAGCTGATCCAGCATATGGTCGAAGAAACCGACGCCCGTCGAGATATCTGACTTGCCCGAGCCGTCGACATGGACCGATACGGCGATATCGGTTTCCTTGGTCTTGCGGCTTGCTTCGGCGGAACGGGGCGACATGACCTTGTCCTTGTCCCAGGGTTTCACGCGTTCCAAGCCGTCACCGGCTTGAAAACGAGAGCCTTCTAGCAGCATGATCCAGCGATTGCCAGTTGCCATCCGGGTCGCTATCGAGCCGTTTGCAATCACCGGGCCTGTGCATACATATGGCCGGTCAAGTCACTCGTACCGCGCCAATCGCCTTTTAGGGATCGCGCGAATCGGAGCCAGGAAATGTCTGATACACTGACCATGCACGCCACGACCATCGTGACGGTGCGCAAGGGCAACAAGGTGGTCATTGCCGGCGACGGCCAGGTCAGCCTCGGCCAGACCATCATGAAGGGCAACGCCAGGAAAGTGCGCCGCATCGGCAAGGGCGGCAATGTGATCGCCGGTTTCGCCGGCGCCACCGCCGATGCCTTCACGCTGCTGGAGCGGCTGGAAGCCAAGCTCGAACAATATCCCGACCAGCTGACGCGCGCCTGCGTCGAACTCGCCAAGGACTGGCGCACCGACCGCTATCTGCGCCGGCTGGAGGCGATGATGCTGGTTGCCGACAAGTCGGTCTCGCTAGCGCTGACCGGCACCGGCGACGTGCTCGAACCCGAACATGGCGTCATGGCCATCGGCTCCGGCGGCAATTACGCGCTGGCGGCCGCGCGCGCGCTGATGGACACCGACAAGGACGCCGAGGAGATCGCCCGCAAGGCGATGCAGATCGCGTCCGACATCTGCGTCTACACCAACAACAACTTCGTCGTCGAAACGCTCGATGCCGCTTGAGCAGGCCGTGCTCTACGATTTTCGGCCGGTGACGGAAAAAGACCTGCCGATGATCGCCGGCTGGCTCGCCGAACCGCATGTCGCGGAATGGTGGGACGACCCCGAGACGGAAATCGCCGAGATTCGCGACCATATCGACAGCATTTCCGTCGAGCCGCTGATCGTCGAGCTCGACGGAAAGCCGATCGCCTATTTGCAGAGCTACGACCCGCATCTTGAAGACGACCACCCCTATGCCGACCAGCCGTTTGGGACGCTCGGCATCGACCTGTCGATCGGCCGGCCGGAACTGGTCGGCCTCGGCCACGGCTCGGCGATCGTGCGGCAATTCGTCGAGCAGCTGTTCGAGGAAGGCGTGCCGCGCGTCATCATCGACCCCGACCGGGGCAATGCTCGGGCCATCCGGGCCTATGAAAAGGCTGGCTTTGTTGCCTTTGACACCAGAACATCGGAGTTCGGC
The DNA here is from genome assembly GCF_042682105.1 of Mesorhizobium calcicola. NCBI lineage: Bacteria > Pseudomonadati > Pseudomonadota > Alphaproteobacteria > Hyphomicrobiales > Phyllobacteriaceae > Mesorhizobium > Mesorhizobium calcicola. The sequence continues at coordinate 17,153 of NZ_JBHUGY010000002.1, read as the reverse complement.
CCGGCGTTGATGATGGCGCGCGACGCGCCGCAGGAGCCCAATTGATCAGCGCCGAAACACTCGACAAAGCGGTCGCGAAAGGTTTGATCTCGCAAACCCTGCGCGATCAGTTGGAGGCCATGGAACGCGCGGGCGCTCTCGCCCCCGAGGCCAGGCGCGCCGATGACGAGGGTGACGAGGAAAACCTGCGGCTGGTCGGCGGCGGCAACGATCTGTTCGTCACCGTGGGAACAGTTCTGCTTAGCGCCGGCTTCTTCTTTGTCCTCACCACCTTGCTTCCAGGCCAGACATTCTGGATCGCTGGCATCCTCGCGGTTTTCGCCTGGGGGCTCGCCGAAATTGTCACGCGTCAGCACCGGATGAAATTATCGTCGTCCGTGCTTGCCCTGATTTTCATGGCCGCCATTCTGGTCGCTCTGGCGCTACGAGTGGAGGCCAGCTTCGGCATACGCAAGCCGGAGACTATCTGGCAGCTATTGGCGTTGCGCCAGACGGCGTCCCGGGCCGGATATCTGTTCCTGGGAGGAGGAATAATTGCGGCGGCGATCTATTTCTGGCGCTTTCGCGTCCCCATCATTGCCGGGGCTATCGCCATCGCCTTCACACTGCTTGCCTTCCTGCAAACGGCGATAATCCTGTATGATAGTGTGACAACGGGCGCGATTGCGCCGCCACGCCTTGAGGATGTTCCCGAATTGCTCCGCGCGGCACTCTACATGCCGCTGGTCTGCGGCCTGATCGTGTTCGCGACGGGTGTAGCTTTTGACATTTACGATAGGGATCGACGCAAGATCTGGTCAGATTGCGCTTTCTGGCTGCATGTCGTCTCGGCGCCTATGCTGGTGCATCCGCTCTTTATCATGGCAACCGGCCAGAACGTCGTATTCGGACATATCGCGCCGGACGCCAATGCAACCATCATGCTGACGGTCCTGATCCTCGGCTTCCTCTATGTCGCGCTCGCCATAGACCGCCGTTCGCTTCTGGTTCCTACATTGGCTTACTTCGGCTCGCTGGGTATCTATTATCTGGTGAATTCAGCCTCCGATTCGACGGGTATCCCGCCTTTTGCCTTGATCCTGGTAGTTGTCGGCGCGCTGATTATTCTGTTCGGGGCTGGCTGGCAGCGTATCCGGCGGATTGTCGTCAAACCCACTTTGCCGGCGGCCGTGATTCGCCGGCTGCCGCCGCTGAAGGCGTGACGGGCTTTGTGATGGTCGAGACGCAACGCGCATGAGGGGGAATAAGGCATGATCGCATCCGTCGAGGACAAAGAGCTCTCGGCCTACGAAAACAGCTGGCGGATGGGGCTGCTGATCGTGCTTGGCCTGGTCATCGTCCAGGCCGTCACGCTCTACCTGATGGGCCGGACACCGATCTGCACCTGCGGCTATGTGAAGCTCTGGCATGGTGTCGTGCAGAGTTCGGAGAACTCCCAGCACATTTCGGACTGGTACACCTTCTCGCACATCATCCACGGCTTCCTGTTCTACGCGCTGGCGCGGTTCCTGTTTCCGCGCTCGCCAATCGGCTTGAGGCTGGCATTCGCGGTCCTCATCGAGGGCGGCTGGGAGTTGCTCGAGAACAGCCCGTTCATCATCGACCGCTACCGCGCCGGCACCATCTCGCTCGATTATTACGGCGACAGCGTCATCAATTCGGTGTCCGATACACTGGCCATGGTGCTGGGATTTGTGATGGCGCGAAGGCTACCTATATGGGTGATCGTCAGCCTCGCCGTCATCTTCGAACTGGGTACCGGCTATCTCATCAGGGATAATCTGACACTCAACGTGATCATGCTGCTGCATCCGTTCGAGGCCATCAAGCAGTGGCAAAGTGGAATTTAGTGATATGAGCACATTTTCTCCCCGCGAAATCGTTTCGGAACTCGACCGCTTCATCATCGGCCAGAAGGACGCCAAGCGCGCCGTGGCCATCGCCCTGCGCAATCGCTGGCGCCGCCAGCAGCTGGAAGGCCAGATGCGCGAAGAGGTGATGCCGAAGAACATCCTGATGATCGGGCCGACGGGCGTCGGCAAGACCGAAATCTCGCGCCGCCTGGCGCGCCTTGCCGGGGCGCCTTTCGTCAAGGTCGAGGCGACCAAGTTCACCGAAGTCGGCTATGTCGGCCGCGACGTCGAACAGATCATCCGCGACCTGGTCGAGATTGCCATTGGCCTGGTGCGCGAGAAGATGCGCGAGGACGTCAAGGCGCGCGCCCACCTCAACGCCGAGGAACGCGTGCTGGAGGCGCTTGTCGGCAAGACGGCGAGCCCGGCCACGCGCGATAGTTTCCGCAAAAAGCTGCGCGATGGCGAACTCGACGACAAGGAGATCGAGATCGAAGTGGCCGACACCGGCAATGGCGGCATGCCCGGCTTCGAGATTCCCGGCATGCCGGGCGCCAATATCGGCGTGCTCAACATCAACGACATGCTGTCGAAGGCGATGGGCGGCAAGAAGACCAAGTCGCGCAAGACGACGGTCAAGGAGTCCTACGCGCTGCTGGTCAACGACGAGTCCGACAAGCTGCTCGACCAGGACGAGGTGGTGCGCCAGGCGCTCGATGCGACGGAGAATGACGGCATCGTCTTCCTCGATGAGATCGACAAGATCGCGTCGCGTGAAGGCGGCATGGGCGCCGGCGTTTCTCGCGAAGGCGTGCAGCGCGACCTGCTGCCGCTGATCGAAGGCACCACGGTGGCGACCAAATATGGGCCGGTGAAGACCGACCACATCCTGTTCATCGCCTCCGGTGCCTTCCATGTCTCGAAGCCGTCGGACCTGTTGCCGGAATTGCAGGGACGCCTGCCGATCCGCGTCGAATTGCGGGCGCTGGAGAAGGACGATTTCATCCGCATCCTGACCGAGACCGAAGCCAGCCTGATCAAGCAGTATATCGCGCTGATGAAGACCGAGGGCGTCGACCTGGCCTTCACCGCCGACGCCATCGATTCGCTGGCCGGCATCGCCGTCGACCTCAACGACAGCGTCGAGAACATCGGCGCCAGGCGGCTGCAGACGGTGATGGAGCGGGTGCTGGACGAGGTCTCCTACGACGCGCCGGACCGCAACGGCACGACGGTCACCATCGACGCCGCCTATGTGGAAAAGCATGTCGGCGATCTCTCCAGAAACACAGATTTGTCGCGATTCATCCTTTAAACGACGGCGCCGGGCTTTTCCGGCGCGGGCTTCTTCAAAGTGGCGCATCGTGCTTTCCAAAAATCGATTCCGATTTTGGGCCGATGCGCTGCAACACGGTCCGGCAAACAGATCATGTGTGGCCAGATGGTACCATCTGGCCACCTTTCGTCTTACCGGGTGAAGGGGTGCTCTCGACTCAACCCAGAGCACTACCCTAGTTTGCCCGCAAATTCGCAGGCGGCGGCGCATGAAAAAACTGACACTGGTCATTCTCGGCTTGACGCTGGCGGCGACGCTGTTCGCCGCCGATGCGGCGACATTGGTGCCGCCGGGAAACCGCAATGCCGAGCAGCCCGATATACCCGGCGCCTCGAGCCGGCGCACGCAAGCGACCAACACCACCTTCCAGGCAAAGTACCGCAAAGTCTACGCCTTGCTGCAAAACGATGCCGATCTGCGCGGCAAGATCAAGAAGGCGGCGGCCGCCTACGGTATCGATCCGCTGCACATCGTCGGCGCCATCGTCGGCGAGCACACCTACAATGTCGACGCCTACGACCGGCTGCAGACCTACTACGTCAAGGCAATCTCCTATCTCTCGAGCAAGCTCTCCTTCGCCTATGACGGCGAGGACATCACCGATTTCGTGCAACGGCCGGAATTCAAGAAATGCGCGGGCGACAGCTATGATCTGTGGGAATGCCGCGAGCAGGTGTGGAACCATTCGTTTCGCGGCAAGAGCGTCGGCGGCGAAAGCTTCCCCGACGACCGTTTCGGCGCCACCTTCTTCCAGCCCTACTATGCCGGCCAGACCTTCGGCCTCGGCCAGCTCAATCCTTTGACCGCCTTGCAGATGAGCGATCTCGTACACAAGGTTTCCGGCCTGCCGAAGCTCGACGTCGCCGATCCCAATTCGGTCTACAAGACCATCATGGATCCGGACCTGACGCTGCCCTACGTCGCCGCGACGATCCGGAAATCGATCGATGCCTACAAGAACATTGCCGGCTTCGACATTTCGGGCAATCCGGGGGTTACCGCGACGCTCTACAATGTCGGCAATCCGGAGCAGCGCGCCGATGCGCTGAAGGCGGAGAACGACAAGCGCCGCGCCGCCGGCGAACCGGAAAAGCTGCCGGAAGAGAACTATTACGGCTGGCTGGTCAACGACAAGCTGCCGGAGCTGAAGGCGTTATTTTAAAGGCCGAGCGCTTCGGCTTTGACGTCCGCCCTTGGCGACCGCCACAGCTAGAAGATACGCTTCGTCGTCACCACGCCTCTCCTCTACAGACACAAAAGTACCGGGTTCAAATTCCCAGACCTCATGGTCAGGTACTTTCTGTTCGCAAATAAAGAATATTTTTTTTGCTATTTTTTTTGCCAGCACTGGGCGCGATACATAAACATTCTCACTTAACAGAACCACATGAATGATGAATTTTTCGGCCGAATTAGTATTGGAATCCATCGCCACCAACATGTATTATACTGCCTGTTTTGTTGTCCACCACAACAGACCGACCTGTTGTAGGGCTTACATATCGCGTAGCTGGTTCACCTGTTTGATTGTTTACAGCCGGATGTTTCTCGCCTTTCGCTATGGCCTCTTCGAGTTGATCGGGTGTCCAGCCACGCTCAGCCATTTGTTTTTCTAATTTTGCCTTATCCTTAATCGGATCGCTTGCCCTAGTCTTAGTCTCATCAGTTTTATTTTCATCCTTTTTATCTTTTTTGTCCTTATCATCTCCAGGATCGGAAGGCGATGAGGCAGCACTGGCTGCGGCATCGGCACGGTCTTTGTCAGTTAACTTGCCGTCGGCCATCGGCACGGGTGCCATCACGGCAACTACAACTCCGACAATAGGCCCACCCAAGAATGCACCGGCTCTTGCACCAAGCCCTTCGCTTGCTCCTGCAAATAGTCCACCGAAAAAATCGTGGAGAGCGCCCAAGAGGCCTTTTACGCCCGCTTCAACACCTGCCGTATGTCCGTTCTGGTCGGATTTATTGATCGGGTCATTCTGCGAATACGAATAGCGATTAGTGCCGACGCCGGGCAATGTCGGGTCCATCGTATCGGGCGAGATGAAACGGGCAGGCAGAATGTCGGATTGCGTGCGTTGCCACAGCATGTGCGGGCCAAATGCGGACGCCGCATAGGCCCCTGCCGTGCCCGAAACCACTATGGAGATAGCCAGCACCGCCGCCAGTATGCGTTGAACGATCCTGTGCCGCTCGATCCAATCATCATATCCCCCGCCTCTCAAATCGTCCTTGGTCTCTAATTCAGCTTCGGTTGGCGCCATCCGAGCGCCTCAGCCTTAGCGAAAGCGTCTTGATTGGCCCGGTAGAGGTCGTTCGCATAGGCGATCTTGTCGGCCGGAATGTCGCTCTGCTTCGGGTATTTCTTGATGATGTTGGCGTCGAGCAGCCGATAGTAGGCCGTGCCTTTCTTCACCAACGGATAGGCGTTGGCCGGATAGGCCTCGATCAGCACATCGGCGACAGCGATGGCTTCGTCATAGCGGCCGGTGGTGGTGAGGTTGTCGAGAACCGCCGTTGCGATGATCGACAGCGCTTCCCGGCGCGACAGCGTCTTGAGATAGACGCCGTTGACGATTGCCTTGTCGGTTATCTCGAGCTTTTGCCGATACCATATGTCCCGCGTAAAACCCGCACCGCTCGTGGTTTCGAGGTTCCACGTCTTGCCCGTCGCGTCGTCGGTGAACTTCACGAACACATGTAGCGGTGCCGTCGACAGCGTCAAATTCAGCCCCAGCCGCTCCCCCAAGGCGAGGAATAGGGCCGGCATCGAGACGCAGTTGCCTTTTCGGGTTGCGAGATAGTTGGAAAGCAGCTGTGCGCCGGGTTGCTGGCCGCAGGGGTCGGAAAGATCGTACTGGAACGGCCTGCCATTGTTCCACCAGCCGCCCTCGTAGAGAAACGTACGCAGGGCCTTCATCTTCTCCATGCTGGTTGAAGCGGCATCTGGCGGCAGCGTGCCCAGCATCTTGTTGACGGTCGCCACCATGCCGTCGATTTCAGCAAGCGCGGCGGCTTCATCGACGGAAGGATCGATGAACCTGTCGACAGCAAGCTTGGCGCGGGCAAAATCCGTCTCGCCTTCCCGCGCATCGAGCAGTATCCGCACGAAAGTTGCGGGATTCGACGTCGGCAATTGATCCGCCGCGGCCGGACGGCCAACAGTCAGGCCGAGCAGTAATGCAAAGGTCAATCCAGCTATTAGCCGTCTAATCATGCACGCTCGCCACTGACCGCAAGTGCAGGATTGATACCTTTATTTGCCCAACCAGAGATAGAGCCGTATGAAAGTTAGGCGCTGAAAGTTGTGGATGAGTTTTGTTTCCAGGGTGAGACAAGACAACGTCCGACATGCCAGCCTAGGACCGGGTATGCGAAATGCCGTCGAACAGCAGGGAACAAGTGAAATGGAGGTACACTCCATTACTGTTCGGACCTCAGAAACGCGTCGAATTTGCGCAACTCCTCGGCAACCGCGCCGAGAGCATGCTGTGAAACCACGGCTCAGGCCGCCAGCAACGACTTCAGCTTGACGGCCTGGGATCCCAGCGCTTCAGGCGCCGGCTTCGCCCGCTTGCCGATCAGCATTTCGGCCAGCCGGATGTCGCGGGCGACCGCGTTGCCGGGGCCGATGCCGCTGGCTGCCACCAGCCTGCCGTCTTCGGCGAGGTGGAAGAGGATGAAGGCGCCGTCGCCGAGATCGCGGCGCACGACGCTGCGGCCTTCGTCGGAAAGCCCCGCGATCTGCAGCGACAGGCCATACTGATCCGACCAGAACCACGGCACCGCGGCATGCGCCTCGCCGGCGCCCAGCATGTTCCTCGCCGCCAGTGCGCCCTGCTCCTGGGCATTGCGCCAGGCTTCCAGCCGCACGCGGCGGCCGCCGTAGACGGCGAGCGGAAACGAGCAGCAATCGCCGGCTGCAAAGACGTCGGGATCGCTGCTGCGCAGCTCGGCATCGACAGCGATGCCGTTGTCGATCGCCAGCCCCGCTTCGGCGGCCAGCCCGGTCACCGGCACGGCCCCGATGCCGATGACGGCGAGATCGGCTGATATCTCCCATCCGCCGGCAAGCGTCACGCGCACCTCCTTGCCGTCGTCGGCGATGGACGCAATGCCGTCGCCACACAGAATGTCGACGCCCTCGGCGATATGCGCATCATGGACGATCTCGGCAATCTCGGCCGGGACGCCACGCATCAGGATGCGCGGCTGCGCCTCGATGACGGTGACCGCAGCGCCGAGCTTGCGGGCCGCGGCGGCGAGTTCGAGGCCAATGAAGCCGCCGCCGACAATGGCGATACGGTTGCCGGCGCTGAGATGGGCGCGAATGGCCAGCGCATCGGCGAAGGTGCGGAGATAGGCGCAGCGCGCCCCCAATCCCGGCATCGGCAGCTTGCGCGGGGTCGAGCCGGTGGCCAGCAGCAGCTTCTCGTAAGGCAGGGCCGAACCGTCCGACAGACGCACCCTGTGCGCGGCACGGTCGATCGCCACCGCCTGGACGGAATGGATATGGCGGATCGATTTTTCGGCCAGAATTGCGTCGCTGGCGATCGCCTTGATTTCGGGCGCATCGCTGGCCATCGCCTCCTTGGACAGAGGCGGGCGCTCGTAGGGCAGATGCGGTTCGTCGCCGACCAGCGTCACCGGCCCCTCATAACCGAGATCGCGCAGCGCCAGTGCTGCCCGGCCGCCGCATTCGCCGGCGCCGATGATGACCATTCCCCGCGCCACACCAGTCATCCGATCCGTATCAGGACTTTGCCGGCGTCGACCTTGACCGGATAGGTCTTGAGGTTGACGCAGACCGGCGCACCGCGGGCGTCCCCCGTCTTGTAGTTGAAGCGGCCATTGTGCTTGGGGCATTCGATGATGTCGTCCATCACCAGGCCATCGGCAAGGTGCACCTTTTCGTGCGTGCAAAGGCCATCGGTGGCGAAATAGTCATCGTCGGGACTGCGATAGATGGCGAAGGTGCGGCCGCCATGGTCGAAGCGCATCACATCCTCTTCGTCGATATCGCCGGCGGCACACGCCTCGACCCAGTCGCTCATTCGGTCCTCCCTGGAAAATCGGATAGCCAGCGCGCGATCATTCCGCCGCGGCGGCGACGGCATCGTCGTGGAATTCCTCGCGGTATGGCCTGGCGGTCGGCGGCAGCTCGCGCTTGAGGAAATAGTCCTCGTTGCGCAATTGTCGCAGGAAGGCCGGGATCATCTCGCGGTAGCCGGCCAGGATCGACGGGGTCGGCGCCGGCAAATCATGCTTGATCAATTCATGCAGCTTCGGCAGCGCATGATAGGGCACCATCGGAAACATGTGATGCTCCACATGATAGTTCATGTTCCAGTAGATGAACCGGCTGATCGGGTTGATGTAGACGGTGCGGCTGTTGAGGCGGTGATCGGTGACGTTGTCGGCCAGGCCGCCATGTTGCAGCAGCCCGACCATGACGTGGTGCCAGGCGCCATAGAGCCTGGGCAGGCCGACCAGCATCAAAGGCAGGAACGAGCCGGTAGAGAGCGCCAGCGCGATGGTTGCGGCATAGATCGCCGTCCAGATGCGGGCGATGCGGATCGCCTTCGGCTGCTCCTGCTCGGGAATGAAGGTCTTTTCCGCCGCGCTGATGTTGCCGGCCGCGTTGCGCAGCATGTCGCTCATCGCATGCCAGGCGTCGAGCACGCCGACAAAGGCAAGGACGACGCGCAGCAGATCCGGCGGCCGCATGACCGAGATTTCCGGGTCGCGGCCGACGATGATGGTGTCGGTGTGATGGCGCGTGTGGCTCCAGCGCCAGGTCACCGGATTGCGCATGATCATGAAGCTGGCGATCTGATAGATCGCATCATTCATCCACTGCGTCCGGAAGGCGGTGCCATGGCCGCATTCGTGCCAGCGTGAATCGGTGGATGAGCCGTAGAGAACGCCATAGGCGAAGAAGAACGGCACGCACCACCATGTGCCCCAGAACCAGGCGCCGCCGGCGCCGCTGACGATCAAGGCGGCGAGCCAGATGATGGTGTCGCGGATCGCCGGCCCGTCGGAGCGCTGCATCAGCTCCTTCATCTGCTTACGCGGGATGTCGGTATGATACCACTCGGCCGCCGACAGGCCGGTCTCGACGGCGAGCTTGGCGTCGCGGCCGATCAGGCTGTAGTCACGCCGGGACGGCGCAGTGGACATGGTTGCCTCCCTTGGCAAAGGCGCTCGCCACAGCGAATGCCCGATAGCCCTTTGGCTTCGAGGCTGAAAATAACGCCGATGCATGATAGACTCAACATCACGAAGATAGTTTCTATCATTTCCTATCAGAATGATGTATGAAGAGCGAACAATCCAAGGGGGCAAGCATGGCGAAACGGCCGACCATATCCGATCTGGCGCGCATCTCCGGCGTCAGCGTTGCCACGGTGGACCGCGTGCTCAACAACCGCCTGCCGGTGCGCGAGGAGACCGCGCGGCGCGTCTATGAGACCGCGACCGAGATCGGCTATCACGCGGCCGGCCTGATCAAGCAGCGGATGCGCCATGAACTGCCGGAGTACCGGCTCGGCTTCCTGCTTTTGCGAGGCAACGATGTCTTCTACGGCGATTTCGCAGCGGAGCTCGAACTGGCGGTCTCGCAATCGCAGCGATTCCGTGGTGTCGCAACCATCGACTTCGCCAGTTCCCTGGTCCCCGACGAGATCGCCGCCCAGATGCGCAGGCTGGCGGCAAAATCGAGAGCCATCGCCGTTGTCGGCCCGGACCATCCGACCCTGACGGCGGCGGTCGAGGCGTTGAAGGCGAAGGGGCAACCGGTCTTCTCACTGCTGTCCGACTTTGCCGCCGGTATCCGCGAGGGCTATGTTGGCCTCGACAACCGCAAGGTCGGCCGCACCGCGGCCTGGATGATTTCGAAGGCCGCCAGGCGGCCGGGCAAGGTCGCGCTGTTCGTCGGCAGCCATCGCTTCCATGGCCATGAGCTGCGCGAGATCGGCTTCCGCTCTTTCTTTCGCGAGCATGCACCCGACTTCAGCGTGCTGGAAACGCTGGTCAACCTGGAGGCAAACCAGGTAACCCATGATGCGATGATCGATCTTCTGGCGCGCTATCCGGATCTTGCCGGCTGCTACGTCGCGGGCGGTGGCATGGAAGGCGCGGTCTCGGCGCTGCGGGCAGCAAGACCCGCACATATGCCTGTGGTCGTCTGCAACGAGATCAACGCCGAGTCGCGCGCGGCACTCGCCGACAACATCCTCACCATGGTGATCTCGACGCCGCTGGCCGCGCTCTGTCGCGAACTGGTCGATCGGATGGTGCATGCCATCGAAACCGGCGCAGCCAACGCGCCTGGCCAGACCTTCCTGCCCTTCGACATCTATCTGCCGGAAAATATCTAACCTTTGCCGGGCGAGAGCAGCCGCCGGAAATGATAGAATCCATCAGAACGATCCGAAAATCCGGCGGCAGGCCGCGGAATCGCCCTTGACGTTCCGTTGAAATGGAATAAATATTTCACCAACCGCGCATTTTGGTTCTTTCGTTCCGGAACGTCTGTTTCAAACAGAGGGTTTGGCGTTCCAGCCCAAACAGGGAATGCCACAGGGAGCGAAGCGATATCAGGGAGAGATTCCCCGGGGAGATCGGGGATTCCGGATAGATCGGTGCAACCGGACACCAATATGTGGAGGAGAAACACAATGAAGAAACTGGTTTTGGGCGTCGCTTTCGCGGCGCTGATGAGTTCATCCGCCATGGCCGCCAAGGTCGGCGTGTCGATGGCCAAGTTCGACGACAACTTCCTGACCGTGCTGCGCAACGGCATGATCGAGCAGGCCAAGGGCATGAGCGGCGTGGAGCTGCAGGTCGAGGACGCGCAGAACGACGTTGCCAAGCAACTCGACCAGATCAAGAACTTCGCCGCCTCGGGCGTCGACGCGATCATCGTCAATCCGGTCGACACTTCGGCCACGCAGGCGATGTCGGACGCCGCGGCGGCCGCCAAGATCCCGCTGGTCTACGTCAACCGCGAACCGGTCAATGTCGACAAACTGCCGGACAACCAGGCCTTCGTCGCTTCGAACGAGGCCGATTCCGGCACGCTCGAGACCAAGGAAGTCTGCCGCCTGTTCAAGGAAGCCGGCAAGAAGGAAGCCAACGTCTATGTGATCATGGGCGAGCTGTCCAACCAGGCCGCCGTGCAGCGCACCAAGGATATCGAAGAGGTGATCGCCACGCCGGATTGCAGCTTCATCAAGATCATCGACAAGCAGACGTCGAACTGGAACCGCGACGAGGCCCAGAACCTGATGACCAACTGGCTGTCGACCGGCAAGCCGTTCGATGGCGTCATCGCCAACAATGACGAAAGCGCCATCGGCGCCATCCAGGCGATGAAGGCCGCCAACATCGACATGAAGTCGGTCGTGGTCGGCGGCGTCGACGCCACCCAGGACGCGCTTGCCGCGATGCAGGCCGGCGACCTTGACGCAACCGTGTTCCAGGACGCGGCCGGCCAGGGCGCGGGCGCGCTGGACGCGGCCCTGAAACTGTCCAAGGGCGAGAAGGTCGAACACAAGGTCTACGTGCCCTTCCAGCTGGTGACGCCGGCAAATATCGACAAGTTCCTGAAGAAGAACTGAGCAGCGGACATAAGGAGCGGCGCTTAGAGCGCCGCTCCTCCCTTTCCCTCAGCGCCGGCAAGGCAGCGAGGGGCGACCGCGGCTGACGGAGGATAGAAGCTTTGGCACAGACATCTCATGGCGTCGGCGGGGTCGGCTATGACGCGAAGAAGCGCGCATGGCCCGCCGAAATCAACGTTTTCCTGGCGCTCGTCATCCTCGTCGTCGTCTTCGAACTGATCGGCCGGATCTTTCTCGGCGACAGCTTCCTGTTCAACACCCGCAGCGACGTCAGCGCGATCTTCAACGAGGCGCGCCTGCAGATCATCATCCTGCAGGTATCGATTGTCGGCATCATCGCCATCGGCGTCACGCAGGTGATCATCACCGGCGGCATCGACCTGTCCTCGGGTTCGATCGTCGGCGCGACCGCGATGATCGCCATGAGTTTTGCCCAGGTGGCGACCGTCAACGGCAACCCCAACCCCAAGGCGATGTTCCTGGCCCAGGGCTGGACCGACCTGCCTGTCATCGTGCCGCTGCTGGTGGCGATCGGCTGCGGGCTGTTCGCCGGCCTGGTCAACGGCGCCTTGATTGCCTACACGCGCATTCCGCCGTTCATCGCCACGCTCGGCATGATGGTGACCGCGCGCGGCATCGCCAAATGGTGGTCCAAGGGACAGCCGATCTCGTTTCCCACCGATAGTTTCGCAGGCATCGGCAAAGGCCTGATGCCGGTCATCATCTTCCTCTCGCTGGCGGTGCTGTTCCAGCTGATCATGACCTACACGCGCTACGGCAAGCACTGTTACGCGATCGGCTCCAACGAGGACGCCGCGCGCATGTCCGGCATCAAGATCGCCAACCACAAGATCCTCGTCTACGTCATCGCCGGCGTGCTCGCCGCGCTCGCCGCCGTGGTGCTGAGTTCCAAGAACCTCACCGCGCAGTCGGGCATGGGCGTCATGTACGAACTCGACGCGATTGCCATGGCGGTCATCGGCGGCGTCTCGTTGTCGGGCGGCCGCGGCTCGATCGTCGGCACGGTGATCGGCTCGCTGATCTTCGGCGTCATCATCTCCGGTTTCACCTTCCTGCGCCTCGACGCCTACTACCAGGAGATGGTCAAGGGCGTGATCATCGTCGGTGCGGTCGTTCTCGACCAGTGGCGTCAACGCCTGCGGGCAATGAGGGCTTGATCATGGCAGACATCGTCCTGAAGACCGAAAACCTGACCAAGCGCTATGGCGGCGTGCATGCGCTGGAAGGCGCGAATTTCGAACTGCGCAAGGGCGAGCATGTCGCCATCATGGGCGACAACGGCGCCGGCAAGTCGACCTTCGTGCGCCAGATCACCGCCGTCGAGCAGCGCACCGACGGCAAGATCTGGTTCGACGGCAAGGAAGTGAACTTCACCGGGCCGATCGCGGCGCGCGAAGCCGGCATCGAGACGGTGTTCCAGAACCTGGCGCTGGCCGACGACCTCGACGTGCCGTCGAACCTGTTCCTCGGCCGCGAAAAGGTGCTGTTCAATCTCGGGCCCTTCTCGATCCTGGACCGCAAATACATGCGCAAGGCGACCGAGGCAGCGCTGGTCCGCACGGCGGTGAAGATCCCCAACCTGTCCAACACCATCCGCCACATGTCGGGCGGCCAGCGCCAGTGCGTGGCGATCGCCAGGACCGCGACCTTCGCCTCCAAGCTGATCATCATGGACGAGCCGACGGCCGCACTCGGCGTGCAGGAGACCGCGCAGGTCGAAAACATCATCCGCACGCTGAAGGACAATGGCGAGCCGCTGATCCTGATCAGCCACAACATGCGCCAGGTGTTCGACCTTTGCGACCGCATCGTCGTCTTCCGCCGCGGCCGCATCGTCGCCAATTTGCGCAAGCAGGACACCGACGGAAACGATATCGTCTCCTACATCACCGGCGCCAAGACCGGGGAGGCGGAACTCGCGGCCTAGGGCCGGGCACGGAGGCGATGGTCATCGCCTCCCTGTCGATGTCGTCTTGACCGGAAAATCAACCGCGCCCATGACCGGCGCCCCGCTTCGAACCATCCTCAAAGGACATTCCATGGTACTCCGCTTCGCCCTCCTCGGTGCCGGCCGCATCGGCAAGGTCCACGCCCGCGCCGTCGGCTCCAACCCGCAGGCCAAACTGGTCGCGGTTGCCGACGCCTTCGAGAAAGCGGCGACCGAACTGGCAACGGCCTATGGCGCCGAAGTGCGCAGCATCGACGCCATTGAAAAGTCCAAAGACATCGACGCCGTCGTCATCTGCACGCCGACCGACACCCATGCCGACCTGATCGAGCGTTTCGCCAAGGCCGGCAAGGCGATCTTCTGCGAGAAGCCGATCGACCTCGACGTCAAGCGCGTCGAGAAGTGCCTGGCCGTGGTCGAGAAGGCCAAGGCGACGCTGATGGTCGGCTTCAACAGGCGCTTCGATCCGCACTTCGCCGCCGTGCGCAAGGCGATCGACGACGGCGCCATCGGCACCGTCGAGATGGTCACCATCACCTCGCGCGATCCGGGCGCGCCGCCGATCGACTACATCAAGCGCTCGGGCGGCATTTTCCGCGATATGACCATCCATGATTTCGACATGGCGCGCTTCCTGCTGGGTGAAGAGGTTGTGGCGGTCAGCGCCCATGCCTCGGTGCTGGTCGACAAGAAGATCGGCGAGGCCGGCGATTTCGACAGCGTCAGCGTCATCCTCGAGACCGCTTCCGGCAAGCAGGCGGTGATCTCCAACTCGCGCCGCGCCACCTATGGCTATGACCAGCGCATCGAGGTGCATGGCTCGAAGGGCATGGTAGCGGCCGAGAACCAGAGGCCGGTGTCGATCGAACTGGCCAACGAGAAGGGCTATACGCGGCCGCCGCTGCACGACTTCTTCATGACCCGCTACCTCGACGCCTATGCCATCGAGATCGCCGCCTTCATCACGGCAGCGACGTCAGGCAAGAAGGCGGCGCCGAGCGGTGCGGACGGCCTCGTGGCCCTGAAGCTGGCCGATGCGGCACTGAAGTCGGCGACATCGGGCAAGACCGTCCGCCTCGACGCGGCAAAGTAAGAACGCCAGACACAGGAGCACAGCGATGAGCGCATCAGCCGGTCGCAATCATGAAACACGCGCCATCGTCACCGGCGGCGCGCAAGGCATCGGCTTTGCCGTCGCCGAGGCGCTGGCCGACGAAGGCTGCCGGGCCTTGGCACTGGTCGGGCGCTCGCAGGAAAAGGGCGACAAGGCCGTCGCTCATTTCAAGAAGTTGGGCGTCGACGCGATCTTCATCAGCGCCGACGTCTCGAAGGTGGTCGACTGCAAGCGCGCTGTCGCCACCGCGATCTCGCATTTCGGCACCATCAATGCGCTGGTCAATGCCGCCGCGACATCGGCGCGCGGGTCGCTGGTCGAGACGAGCGAAGAGCTTTTCGACCAGATCTTCGACACCAATGTGCGTGGACCCTTCTTCCTGATGCAGGGGTTGGTCGCCCATCTGCTGGAGCGCAAGGCGCCCGGCTCGATCGTCAATGTGCTGTCGATGTCGGCGCATTGCGGCCAGTCGTTCCTGACGCCCTATTCCACAAGCAAGGGCGCGCTGATGACGCTAACCAAGAACGTCGCCAATGCGTATCGGCACAATCGCATCCGCAGCAACGCTGTGCTGCCCGGCTGGATGGACACCGAGGGCGAGGACATCGTGCAGAAGAAATGGCACGACGCGCCGGACGACTGGCTGGCAAAGGCCGAAGCCGCGCAGCCGATGGGTCAATTGGTGAAGCCGGACCAGCTTGCCCGGCTGATCAGCTACATGGTCAGCCCGCAGTCCGGCGTGATGACCGGATCGCTGGTCGACTATGACCAGAGCATTGCCGGGGCGTCACCGGAGTAGGATCACGGAAGTCTAGCGAAAACGCCCTCGCTTCGTCATCCACGGGCGGAGCAAGGAGCGTAGCGACGCAGCGCAGACCCGAGGATCCATGCCGCGACTTCAAAGCGCTGCTGCGGTGCAGAATTCTGCCCCGCAGCATTCGTCGGCTAATGTCGCGGCATGGATCCCAGGGTCTCCGCGACGGAGCTTCGCTCCTGCTCCGCCCAGGGATGACGAAGTTTAGGCGCTTCGGCCAATCCCGAATTGGCTGTCATCAGACACGTGACAAGCGCCTCCGCTTCGACTATATGAGCCTCATGATCAACCTGACCGCCACGTATTGGTACTTTAGGAGCTCGCTGGCGGCGGGAGGATTGCGCTCGATCTGAAGATTGCAGCAACAAGATCCGAACAGCCGCCAGACCTGGCGGCTTTTTTGTTTCAGCCGGCAGGTCTCCCAATCAGGAGCAGAAAGCCGTGTTGACCACCACAGACGACCTTCGGGTCAAGGAAATCCGAGAACTGAGCACGCCGGACCAGGTGATGCGGGAGATACCGCGCACTCTGACGGCGACGCGCACCGTTGCCGCGTCACGCAATGCAACCCACGCCATCTTGAACGGGACCGACGATCGACTGCTCGTCATCGTCGGCCCCTGTTCGATCCACGACCCGGTCGCGGCAGTAGACTATGCCAGCCGTCTGGCGGCGCTGCGCGAAGCCCTGTCCGACCGGCTGGAGATCGTGATGCGGGTCTATTTCGAGAAGCCGCGCACGACGGTCGGTTGGAAGGGCCTGATCAACGATCCCGACCTCGACGGCAGCTTCAACATCGACAAGGGGCTGCGGATGGCGCGCAACGTGCTTTCCGCCGTCAACAATCTCGGCCTGCCGGCGGCAACCGAATTCCTCGACATGACCACGCCGCAATACATCGCCGACCTCGTCGCCTGGGGCGCCATCGGCGCGCGCACGACCGAGAGCCAGATCCATCGCGAGCTCGCCTCCGGCCTGTCCTGCCCGGTCGGCTTCAAGAACGGCACCGACGGCAACCTGCGGATCGCCGCCGAGGCGGTGAAATCGGCCGCCCAGCCGCACCATTTCATGGCGGTGACCAAGGGCGGCCGCAGCGGCATCGCGACGACCACCGGCAATGAGGACTGCCACGTCATCCTGCGCGGCGGCATCGCGCCCAATTATGACGCAACGAGCGTCGAGGCCGCCAGCGTGGAACTCGCCCGCATCGGCGTGGCCCCCAGGCTAATGATCGATGTCAGCCACGCCAACAGCGGCAAGAAGCCCGAGAACCAGCCGAAGGTCGCGGCCGATGTCGCAGGCCAGGTGGCGGCGGGCGACGAGCGCATCATCGGCGTCATGATCGAGAGCAATCTCGTCGCCGGCCGGCAGGACGGGGTGCCCGGCAAGCCGCTCGTCTACGGCCAGAGCATCACCGATGGCTGCATCGACTGGGCGACC
>NZ_JBHUGY010000001.1:0-122004 GCF_042682105.1 Mesorhizobium calcicola | reverse complement strand
GAAGATCCTGCCTTTCACGCGAACGACCAGCGTCGTTACATCAATCCCTTGCAGATACCGGCTGGGGTAATTCCGGGAGGCACCAGTCTGGAGCGTATGGGGGTGAAACTCGGCAGCTTCGGTGTCTTGGTGGACACGCGACGAGCCGGCGCACCGGCCGTTCCTTTTGTCGTAGGCGACAATGGACCGAGGATCGGCGAAGGCACCCCGGCTCTAGCACGCCTGGCCGCGGGCTTGACGATCAAGGATCCCATAACTCGCGCAGAACGATTTAGCGGCATCATCGACAGCAAAAGCGCCCTGTGGATTTTCTTCGGGAAAGGACAGATTTCCGGGCCTTTTGATGCACACAAGGTCATCGCCGACGCTGCAAGCGCATACAATCAATGGGGTGGCGACGCGCGGCTACGAGATTGCGTTGCAAACCGTAACATCCCCGCCAATTGATCCGGCATGCGTAATCCCGGCTGCAGACTTGTGCGGCCGGTTGCAGTCCAGTGAATCGAAGTTGAGAGCCGGCACGCCATAGGACCTGACCGGTTCTACCCCTCGACATTCGTCCTCAACGCCGCCAGCACCTGTGCAAACTCCGCCAGCCGCTTGTCGGACAAACCCACCCGCAGCCGCTTGTCGAAGACAAGTGCTGCCTCGCGCAATGTCTCGAACATCGCGTCTCCGGCTTCAGTCAATTCGACCAGGTGAACCCGGCGGTTGACGGGATCGCGGCGGCGCGTCAGCAGGCCCTGCGCCTCCATCGCGTTGAGATGGTGGGTCAACGTTGCGCCCTGGATGCCGATCATGCCAGCGAGCTCGCGCTGATTGGCAAGCCTGCTCGACTTGACCGACAGCAGAGTGAGCCAGACCGGCAACGTGCCGCCAGCCTCGACCAGGGCAGCGTCAAAAGCCTGGGCAACCAGCTTGGCGGTGCGGCCAAGATTCATGCCGACTGGCGGGCGTTCAAAGGGCGTCATCGCTAGACACTAGAACAAGGGAAAGGCCGATGGAACTGGCTCCGGTTTATACATTGACACCTAACCATTAGATATCTAACTATATGGCAATGGCGGACGAAAGAGGAGACCCGGTCATGCAGTATGTCTACATCGTCGTTATCGGCCTTCACGTCATGGCCGGTGTTTTCTGGGCAGGCACCACGATCACCCTGGCGCGCGATCCCGATATCCGGGCCGAACGCTTCATCCAGCCGCAGATGGGCGCGGCCGGCATGGTTTTCCTGACCGGAGCGCTGCTCTGGTATTTCTTCCACGGCGCCTATTTCGGCTCGATGGAAATGGTGCTGGCGCTTGGCATCCTGACCGCTTTCGCCGCCGCCGGCGTTCTCGGCACCATGGTCAGTGCGCCCAGCAGACGGCTCGCCGGCGCGAATGCGGAAACCGAAACGCAACTGCGCGCCAGAATGGCGACGGGCGAACGCATTGCCGCGTGGCTGCTGGTCGTCACGGTGCTGTGCATGGCTATCGCCAGGATGGTCTGAGACGCCGCGCAACCCGACAGAATCGTACGTTGTCTGGCGACGAGCCAATGACGTGCGGGCGCGCGGTCAGGCCGACGTACACGGGCTCTCGTACGCGGGCTCGACCGCGCGCCACCAGCGGTTCGAATTGCAGCGGCAGACTCTCTCAGGTGAGCTTTTTACGAGCCTGCCGAAGCAGCGTGCGCTGCTTCAGATCTTGTTGAATCATCGGATTCATCCGAAAACCGCTGCACACTCTTCGGTCCGATGCTAATGAGCGGCAAATCGAAGGAAATGCTGCCCATGACCGTCACCAAGAACCTCACCCAGCTCGGCGCACACGTCGAGACGCCACAAAGCCCCGATCAGGCGGTCCTCGAGACCGTGCCGTTTACGCGCGGCGACGGCCCGCCGGCCATCGTGCGCTTCACCTGCCCGGAATTCACCTCGCTGTGCCCGGTCACCGGCCAGCCGGATTTCGCCCATATCGTCATCGACTACGCCCCCGACGGGCTGCTGGTGGAATCGAAATCGCTGAAACTGTTCATGACATCGTTTCGCAACCACGGCGCCTTCCATGAGGAATGCACAGTCATGATCGGCCGCCGCATCGTGGCGGCGACCAAACCACTGTGGTTGCGCATCGGCGGCTACTGGTTTCCGCGCGGCGGCATTCCGATCGACGTGTTCTGGCAGACCGGCGCGCCGCCGGAAGGCGCCTGGTTGCCCGACACCGGGGTCGCGCCCTATCGCGGGCGCGGTTAGCCGGTCTGGTGCTCATTCGCACTGATACTGGCTGAGCGCCCATTCGCCGGTCACCGACAACAGGTCCGATATCTTCCAGTCGCCGTCGACCTTCTTGAACTTCCATTCCAGCCGGTGCGGGTTGCCGGCGACGACGAAGGCGACAATGACCTTGGCCTGGTCGCCATTGATCGCTTCAAGCGTCTTCAGGCTCTTGTCGATCGCGGCTTTGTCATAGTCCGCATTGTCCAGCGCCATGTTGGGGTCGAGGCATTCGCCCTGCCCCGATTTGCGCAGCGCATCGCTCTTGTCGAGCACGGTTTTCGCCGGATCGATGAAATGGCTGCGCTGTGCCGGATCGATCTCCAGCCCGCCCTGATCGTAAAACGGCCTGATAACCGCTGTCGGCGAACCCGGCTGGGTCGGCGCGGCGGGCGCGGCTTCGGACGGCGACCATCCGACCGGTGGCGTTGCAGGTTCCACCGCACCGCCGGGCGCATTTGCGGACGGCGCCCCGCTGTCGCCCGGGGCAGTGTCAGCCGGCGCGTTTGCCGGCGGCGCGCCGAGCAGCCCTTGCGCGGCGGCGCCGCTCAGACCCGCCGCCAGCAGGCACACAGCCGACGGTGCCAGGAACGGGTGACGGGCCATCGCGTCACTCCGGCGTCTGGCCGGCCAAGCATTCCAGCGCACTGAGCGTCCAGTTGCTGGTCTTGGAGGCGATGTCCGATATCTTCCACTTGCCGTCGATCTTCTTGAGCGACCAGACCATGTCACGTTTGGAATCATCGCCTTCCGAAAAAAGGCTGAACGACGCGGTAACCTCGGCGTTGTCACCATCCAGCCTCTCGGCCAGTTTCAGCGTTTTCGAGACAGTCTTCTGATCGAAATCCTGTGCATCGAGGCCAGGGTCGAAATCGATGCAGGCGACCTCGTTCGGGTTCCTTTTCGTTGCCTGGTCGTTGAGGTCGAACAATTTCGTCACCGGCTCGGTGAACCGATCCCGATATTGTTCGTCGGCCTCGAACTTGACCGCCGGCACATAGAAGAACTTGACGGCGTCGGATGCCGGTCCGGCGAGCGCGGACGCAGGCAAGGCTATCGAAAGGGCGGCAACAAGCACTGTCCGTCTCATGCAGAATCTCCGGCTTTTGATGGCTTGAGGCTATCAATACCACGGATCCTGCATATCGGCTTTTTTGCGGCTCATGAAGTCCTGCAGCGCCTTGTTTCAGCCGTCCGGCCAGGCGTTCCGGAGATCCCTCTCGAAGGTCTGGTGGACGGCGTCGCCGGTGTTCTTCCGCCAATCCTCCTCGACGGTGATCAGTTCATGCTCGAAGTCGGCCTGTCCGGCCTCGGCCAATCTCCCTCCTTGCGGGGAGATGGCCGGCAGGCCAGAGGGGGCTGTGCCGCCGGCATCGAAAACTTCCGCATCGGCTCCGAATCCGCCTATAGTATCTCCATGCCCATTCGCCAGCTTTCCGAAACGATGATCAACCAGATCGCCGCCGGCGAAGTCATCGAGCGTCCGGCAAGCGTGGTCAAGGAACTGGTCGAGAACGCGCTCGACGCCGGTGCCGGCAAGGTAGAGGTCGTTACAGCCGGTGGCGGGCTGAACCTGATCCGCGTCACCGATGACGGCTCGGGCATCCCCGAACCCGAACTGGCGCTGGCGATTGCGCGTCACTGCACCTCCAAGCTCTCCGAGGACATCCACGACATCCGTTCGCTCGGCTTCCGCGGCGAAGCGCTGCCTTCGATCGGCTCGGTGTCGCGGCTATCGATCCGCTCGCGCACGGCAACAAGTGACAGCGCGGCCGAAATCGGCATCGAGGGCGGCCGCGTCTTGCCCGTCAGGCCGGCGGCGGCCAATCGCGGCACCACGGTCGAGGTGCGCGACCTGTTTTTCGCCACGCCGGCAAGGCTGAAATTCATGAAGGGCGAGCGCGCCGAAAGCTCGGCGACCAGCGACGTGGTCAAGCGCATCGCCATCGCCTTCCCCGCCGTGCGCTTCACGCTGGCTGGTTCCGACCGCTCGACACTGGAACTGCCAGCGACCGACGACAGCGCGGAAGGCAGCCTGCGTCGCATCGCCCAGGTGATGGGCGCCGATTTTCCGGACAATTCCATTGCCATCGACGCGATGCGCGAAGGCGTGCGTCTGACCGGTCACGTGTCGATCCCGTCCTTCACCCGTGCCAACGCGCTGCAGCAATATGCCTATGTCAATGGCCGGCCGGTGCGTGACAAGCTGATCGCCGGCGCCATTCGCGGCGCCTTCGCCGACGTCCTGCCGCGCGACCGCCATGCGGTGACGGTGCTGTTCCTGACACTCGATCCGGGAACCGTCGACGTCAATGTCCATCCGGCCAAGGCCGATGTCCGCTTCCGCGATCCGGGACTGGTGCGCGGGCTGATCGTCGGCGCTGTTCGGCAAGCACTCGCCGGTGCCGGCATCCGCGCCGCCACCACGGGTGCCGCCGGCATGATGGCGGCGTTCCGGCCTGGTGCCGCATCCTACGGCCATGGCGGACCCGCCAATGGCCATCGCAGCTACGAAGCATCCTACCATGCCTCCGGCCCAGCCGGCTTCGAGCGTGGGGCCGATTTGGCGCGCTCGCCGCAGCGGCCGCTCGACATGGGTTTTGAGGGCGGAGGTTTCGATCAACGCGGCTTGCGCGAAAACGACCAGGCGGCGTTCGATGCCGGCCCGCTTGCAAGCGCCGACGCGCGCGCCGGACAGAGCGAGGCGGCCGAGACGCTGCTTGGCGCAGTGCTGGGCGCGGCCCGCGCGCAGGTGCATGAGAACTACATCGTCGCGCAAACCCGGGATTCGCTGATCATTGTCGACCAGCACGCGGCGCATGAGCGGCTGGTCTATGAGGCTCTGAAGAACGCCCTGCATTCCCGCGCCGTGCCGTCACAGATGCTGTTGCTGCCGGAGATCGTCGATCTGCCGGAAGAGGATGCCGAACGGCTGGCGATGCATTCCGAGACGCTGGCCCGCTTCGGGCTTGGCATCGAGCGGTTTGGCCCGGGAGCGGTGGCGGTGCGCGAGACGCCGTCGATGCTGGGCGAGACCAACGTCCAGCAACTGGTGCGCGACCTCGCCGACGAGATCGCCGACAACGACACGGTCGACACGCTGAAGGAGCGGCTGAACAAGATCGCGGCGACCATGGCTTGCCACGGCTCGGTGCGCTCCGGCCGCCTGCTCAAGGCCGAGGAGATGAATGCTCTGCTGCGTCAGATGGAGGCGACGCCCGGCTCCGGCACCTGCAACCATGGGCGGCCGACCTATATCGAGTTGAAGCTCGCGGATATCGAGAGGCTGTTCGGGAGGCGGTGAAGAACTTCGGTTCCAGTAAGGTCGGCGCCAAGCACCCCCACCCGGACCTTCGGTCCGACCTCCCCACAAGGGGGAGGTAGATAGGGCGCCCAGCCTTTTCCGCATATCCATAAGAGCGCTTTTAGGCGAAGGCGGGCGCGGCGCTTCCTCACCCTCCCCCCTTGTGGGGAGGGTCGCTGCGAAGCAGCGGGGTGGGGGTCCGAAAAGGGCCGCTTTTCAGCGGCCCTTTTTCGATTCAAGTAATCCTTATAACTCCCTTTACCTCTTCAAATTCACCACGATGACACCGCCCAGCGCCAGCGCACCACCAAGCATGCCGAGCAGTGTCGGCACTTCGCCCAGCCAGAAGAAGCCGATCAGGGCGGACATAGGCGAAACCAGATAGAGGAAGTTCGACGCCCGTGCGGCCGGCAGGCGCGACAGCGCGGTTGCCCAGGCAGCATAGGCGATCAGGCTGGGCACGATGCCGAGAAAGATCACGGCGCCGAGGCCGGCTGTGTCGGCTACCGCCGCCTGCGCAAGGCCGCTCGGCAGGAAGGGCGACAGGCAGAGCGCGCCGAGCACCATGTTCGAAGCCGAAATGGTCAGCGGGTGGTGGCGGGCAAAGAGCGGCTTCTGGACGATGGTGTTGACAGCCGAACAGAGCGCCGAACCCAGCACCAGCAGCGCCCCGGCATTGAACTGCAGGCCCTGCCCGTCGGCCACGGCTATCACGCCGATGCCGGCGAAGGAAATGGCGGTGCCGACCCATGCCATGCCGGAGAAGCGTTCACCGAGCAGCGCCATCGCCATGATGGCGGTGAAGATCGGGCTGACATTGATGATGAACCCGGCGGCACCCGCCGAGAGGGTCAGTTCGCCGAAATTGAGCATT
This sequence comes from Mesorhizobium calcicola, assembly GCF_042682105.1. Lineage (NCBI taxonomy): Bacteria > Pseudomonadati > Pseudomonadota > Alphaproteobacteria > Hyphomicrobiales > Phyllobacteriaceae > Mesorhizobium > Mesorhizobium calcicola. The sequence goes on along the minus strand of NZ_JBHUGY010000001.1, from coordinate 115,566 downwards.
GCCGTGTACAGCGCCACGAAAATGGCACCGCCAAAGACCAGCCGCCACACTTCGTCCAGCCTCGGCAGTGCCGGACGCTTGACGGCGAGGAAGATCGCCGCCGGCACCGCGGCGATGGCAAAGCGCAACGCACCGAGTTCCAGCGGCCCGAAGGCGGCAAGGCCGGCGCGGATGGCTGGAAAGGCCGAGGCCCAGCCAACCACCGTCAGCGCCACCGCGATGGCTGCCGTGGTGTCCATCCGCTGTGCCGGATTCAACGTGCTGGTCATTGCGCTCATCTCACTGTCCTCGTGTTCTCGTGCCCTGGAATGCAGAAAACGCTTTTTCGGGGCAGTTGACAAACGACCAGATGGAGGATCAGCTGTGACTATGGATCACAGCTCAGACACAATGGTGCCGCTCGAAACGCTGCGCGCCTTCGATGCGGCGGCGCGCACGGGCAGCTTTTCGGCGGCGGCCGAGAAGCTCAACATCACCCACGGCGCCGTCAGCCGGCAGATCGCCAAGCTTGAAGACTGGCTGGGACTGAAAGTGTTCGATCGCGGCGCGCGCGGCGTCACGCTGACGATCGAAGGCAATCGCCTGCATCTGCGCACGTCGGAGGCTTTCGCGCTGATTTCGACCCATTCCGACCGCTGGGTCGAGCCGCGCGGCACCGCCGTGGTGCGGCTGACCTCGATCCCGTCGGTCAGCGGGCTGTGGCTGATGCCGCGCATGGCCGCGCTGGAGAACAATCCTTCCAAGCTGCGCATCGTGCTCGACGTCGATATCCGCCAGGCCGACCTTGCCGACGAGGGCATCGACCTGTCGATCCGCTGCGGCCGCGGCGGCATTCCGGGCCGCGTCTCGGTGCAGCTTTTCGAGGAGCATGTCTTTCCCGTCGCGTCGCCCGAGCTTGCCCGCGAGATCGGTCGCGGCGACCCTGCCCGGCTGCTCAAATTTCCGCTGGTCAACGATTCCGATGCTTCAGCCTGGCGCGCCTGGTTTGCCGCGCAAGGCATGGATTACCGCCCACGCCCGCAGGACCGCCGCTTCGAGGACTACAATCTGGTGCTCGACGCCGCCGCCTATGGGCTCGGCATCGCGCTGGCGCGCCCACCCTTGACCGGGCATCAATTGAAGGCGGGCCGCATCATCGCCGTCGACGAGCGCACCGCGCTCAATCCAGTGTCCTACTGGCTCGACCGGCCGATGGGACGGCCACGTGCCGCAGCGGCCGAACTGGCGCGCCGCATCGCAGTGCAGGCAGGGCTCGCAGCGGAAAAGGTGGAAGCTTTTATCGAAGCTGACGGCTAGAGCGGCTCATCGCTTCACGGAAACGCCGAACCGCTCCAGGTCTTTTGTTTTGACGCAATTCCCCAGGGAAAGCGCTACGCGCTTTTCCCGGCAAAACCGTTTCACGCTGTTCCTGGAATTGCTCTAACGGAGCACCAAAAGAACGAACCCGACGACCGCCGCGGCCGACAGCCCGGCCGCCAGTGACATCAGACCGACGCTCGTCTGCCTGTGTTCGAGCCGTGCCGAATCACCCGGCCGGGAGGCAATCCGCCCTCGCGCAGTCGCCGCACTGGCGATGCGAGCGCGGCGCGGCGGCGAAACAACGGGCGAGAGAAGCGCCAGCCACGGCAAGCTTGCCGGCCTTGCGGCGGCCCCCTCATCGACCCTCGTCAGAGGCAGCGCCAAGCCGCGTTGCGCAGTGTCGCCGTCCGCCGGTCTCCTCGTTGCGGTCGCCGCCGGTGCGGCATCGCCGGCTGTTTCGCCGTCCGGTTCCGCCAAAGCCAGATAGGCCTTCATCATTTCGGTCGGGGCCGTCTGCTGCGCTTTCGCAGCCGTCGCCTGAAACAGCATCGGCAAAGTGGGGGTCTCAATCCGCACAAGCGGGCCGGACGGTGCCGGCGGCGCCACCAGCGCCTTCACCAGTGCGGTTTTGACCGGATCGGCCTTTGCCGACGGCACGGCCTGCGGCGTCATTGCTTGCCTGAGCAAGGCGGCAAGACGAGCGGAGGAAATGTCCATGGTGTCCCGACAACAGCATTTTTCCACCCAACAATGACCGATCAGCATTGTCTCAGGCTTGTCACATGCTTGACCTTGCCGCCAATTTATGGCGATGAAATCCTCATGAACCTTGGCGCCGTTGCATGATGAACCGTTTCGAAGGCCCTGGCGGCAAGGAAGCCCGCATCCGCTATCTCGATGGCGACTTCCAGGTTACCAGCCCGGGCGCTTTCGTGCGCTGCGCGGTGACCGGCGAAAGCATCCCGCTCGATGAGCTGAAATACTGGAGCGTTGCCAGGCAAGAGCCGTACGTCAACGCCGCCGCGGCGCTGCGCCGCGAGATCGAGGTGCATCCGGAGTTGCGCAGCCGGCGCTGATGTTTGCGCAGGTCGTTGTCGCAAAACGGCAACGCACTTCAGGACGTCTGGCGGCGGATCAGCCCTTCAGCTTGCGCTGGCGCCAGGCATCCAGCGTCTCGTCGATGATGCGTTCGGGCACACGATCGAGCTCGAAAACCGTGTCGATTTCCAAGACCTCGAGCCGATCGAGAAAATCCTGTGGTGCGCCGTGCCGCAGCCGGGCGGCGTCCTTGGCGGTGGTGATGAGGACAAGCCCTTCAGCGCGAGCGGTCGCCGCCAGTTCGGCAAGTTCGTCCTCGCCATAGAAATGGTGGTCCGGAAACGGCCGTGTCAACACCAGTTCGCCGCCGGCCTCGCGCACCGTGTCGAAGAATTTTTCGGGATGGCCGATGCCGGCGAAGGCGAGGAACCGCTTGCCGGCAAGCCCCTGCCTGCTGCTTGGCTCGGTATGGGCCTCGAAGATCGGCCGGGCGGCGCGCGCGGCCTGGCGGACCACGGCATCGGCGGCGGTGCCTTCGCCCATCTTCAACAGCCCGCTGGTGAAGACCAACTGGTCGACGATCTTGGCCCGCAGCGGACCGCCCGGAATGACGCGGCCATTGCCGATGCCGTAGCGCGCATCGACGACGACCAGCGCATAGTCGATGTGGATGCGCGCGCTTTGAAACCCATCGTCCATGATCAGGAAATCACAGCCGTGTTTTTCCAGCAGCAGCCGGGCGCCGGCGGCGCGGTTCGGCGTCACCGCCACCGGCGCGTGTTCGGCCAGAAGCAGCGGCTCGTCGCCGACATGCCTGGCGCTGTCGTGGTGCTCATCGACGACATGCGGCTCGGCGAACGAACCGCCATGGCCGCGCGACAGGAAACCGGGTTTGAGCTGCATGCGCTTGGCCTGTTCGGCAAGCGCGATCGCCACCGGCGTCTTGCCGGTGCCGCCAACGGTGAAATTGCCGATGCACAGAACCGGCGCCTCGATCTTCTCGCGCCGGGCGCGCCGCATGCCGCGGCCGGCGGCGAGCGCATAGATGGCCGACAGCGGCGACAGCGCCAGGACCCGCCAGTCCGGCTCTTCCCACCAGAACGGTGGTGCTTCGGACGCCACGCTAGCGCCCGTTCGCGCCCTTCAGGCGCGACTTGACGACCAGCGGCTGGATGTAGGGTTCAAGCGATTTCAGCGTACGCGCCAGCGCGCCGCGCATTTCGTCGACGGTCGCTACCCCCGCCGCCATCATCTCGTGACGCGCCACTTCGTTGGTCAGCAGGAAATTGACGGCGCCGGCCAGCATGTCGCGATCGCGCACCAGCTTGGCGCCGCCGCTGTCGAGCAGGCGCTGGTAGGCCTCACGAAAATTCTGCACATTGCGCCCGGCGAGAACCGCGGTGTCGAGCATCGCCGGCTCGAGCGGGTTCTGGCCACCCTCCGAGGTCAGCGAGCGGCCGACGAAGGCGATTTCGGTCAACCGGAGATAGAGCCCCATCTCGCCGATCGTATCGCCGAGCAGGATGTCGGTGTCGGCGGCGATCCTGTCGCCCTTGCTGCGCCGCGCGACCTTCAGGCCCATGCCGGAAATCTGTGCCGCGAGCGCCTCGGCGCGATCGGGATGGCGCGGAACGACGATCGTCAGAAGACCATGGTGGCGTTTGTGCAGCGTGGCATGGACCTCGGCGGCGACCACCTCCTCGCCATCATGGGTCGAGATCGCCGCCCAGGTCGGGCGGGCGCCGATCTGCCGCCGCAACGTCGCCAACACCCGTTCGTCGACAGGCGGCGGCAAGGTATCGACCTTGAGGTTGCCCGACACCGTCACCGGGCGGGCGCCGAGCGCCAGGAAGCGCTCGCCGTCGACATCCGACTGGGCAACGACATGGGCGAGATTCTCGAACAGCGCCTCGGCGATGTTGGCGCGTTTCTTCCACGAGGTGAACGAGCGGTCGGACAGCCTGCCGTTGACCAGCACCTGCGGCACGCGGCGCGCGCCAAGCTCGAGGATGGTCATCGGCCAGATCTCGGATTCGGCGATGATCGCCAGATCCGGCTGCCAGTGATCGAGGAACCGGCTGACCGCCGGCTTGAGGTCGAGTGGCACATACTGGTGGATGATCCGATCGCCGAGCCGCTCGTCGACGACCTGCGCCGAGGTCACCGTGCCGGTCGTCAGCACGATGTTGACGCCGTAGTCGAGAATGCTTTCGACCAGCGGTACGACGGCCAAGGTCTCACCGACACTCGCCGCATGGATCCAGATCATAGGCCCCTCGGGGCGCGGACGGCCGGCGACGCCGTAGCGCTCGCGGCGGCGGCTGCGGTCTTCCTTGCCGCGCGAAGTGCGCCAGGCGACATAGGGCCCGACCAGAGGATAGGCCGCGGCACCGGCGAAACGGTATGCCGACAGCATGGTTCGCGCCCAGCGACCGCTCATCGCGGGCCATCCACGAGACGGTAGGCCTCGGCGGTCGCGGCATTGAGCGCGACGGTGATTTCCTGGCGCTTGCGCTCCATTTCGGCTTCATCGGCGCCGGCCGCCACGAAGATCGGCGTGCCGATGACGATCGACGAGCGGCCGAACGGCAGGTTGATGGTGGTCTTGTCCCAGCTCTTCTCCAGCACCTTGCGCCGGCTGGTGGTGATGGCGACAGGCAGCAGCGGCCGGCCCGAGAGCCGCGCCAGGAGAACGATACCAAGCCCCGCGTCACGCGGCGTACCGTGCGGAATGTCTGCGATCATGGCGACGTTCTTGCCGTCGGCGAGCGACTTTTTCAGGGCGATAAGCGCTCTTGCCCCACCCTTGTCGAGATGCCTGGCATTTTCACGCCCGCCCGAACCGCGCACCGCCTCGATGCCGAATTTCTGCAGCATCAGCGCGTTGAGCTCGGCATCGGCGCTGCGCGAGACCATGGCGACCAGCGGCTTGCGCTTGGGGTAGTAGGCTGGCGTCAGCAGATGCTGGCCGTGCCACAAAGCAATGATGCCGGGCTCGAGTTCGGCATAGGCGCTGCTCGAAAACCGCGCCGATCCCTCGACAACGCGATTGGTCAGGCGCACGAGCCGCACGAACTGGGCGAACAGGCTGGCAATGGCGTTCTTGACCAATCGCGACTGCGCCAGCGGTTCACGAATCTTGCGCCAGAAGGCTTTGGTCGTGCGGCTGCGCCCCCTGCCCCTGGGCGCGGCCTCGGTGGCTGGCTCTTTCGCCAGATCATGCTCCATCGAAGTCAACCGGCAGCCTTGTTGTCGGGGTCGAGCAGCCGGTGCAGATGAACGACGAAATAACGCATATGGGCATTGTCCACGCTGGCTTGCGCCTTGGCTTTCCACGCCGTGTGCGCGGATTGATAGTCCGGATAGATGCCGACAATGTCGAGCCCATCGAGATCGCGGAATTCGGTGCCGCCAAGCTTCTTCAGTTCTCCGCCGAATACCAGATGTAAAAGCTGTTTCTTTCCGTCTTCCGCGGCCATGTCGGTCCTTCACATATCGTGAGTTTGTGACAGGTCTAGACCAAAGCCGCCGACTTTGGAACCTTCGAAAACGCTTTCACGCATCCAGCCCGGCGATGACGCCGGCGAGCACGGCCAGCAGTTCACCGCTGCCGGCGGCGAGCGCGCCGTGGCGGGTCACCTCGCCGGCATAGAGCGGCGCGCGGCCTTGCTGGTCGAGCAACTGGCCGCCAGCCTCGCGCAGGATAAGATCTGCGGCGGCAATATCCCAGTCATGCGCGTTCGGCTTGACGAAAGTGGCATCCAGCGCGCCATTGGCGATCATGGCTAGCCGATAGGCGAGCGAAGGGCTGTAGGGCGCCCGCTTCAACCGCGCCTGCCAGTCGGCAGGCATCAGGTCGGTCAACTGCTTCAGCCCGGAAATCTCAGCCGTATCCGCCAGCTTGCGCACCGCGATGCGCTTGCCGTTGCGGAAGGCGCCCTGCCCCGGCAGTGCCCAATAGGTCTCGTTCATCGCCGGACATTCCAGCACGCCGGCAAGCGTGCGGCCATGCTCTACCACGGCAACGCTGACGCACCAGGTGCGCTGGCCTTCCAGGAAACCGCGCGTGCCGTCGATCGGGTCGACGACGAAGGTGCGGCGCGCCGAAAGCCGCACCGGATCGTCGGCCGTTTCTTCCGACAGCCAGCCATAGTCCGGCCGAGCCGCAAGCAACGTCTCGCGCAGGTAAGCGTCGGCGGCATGGTCGGCTTCGCTGACCGGCGACGTGCCGCCCTTCATCCAGACTTGCGGGTTGTTGCCGAAGTAGCGCATGGCGATGACGCCGGCCTCGCGGGCGGCATCGCGCAGCAGCGGCAGATCCTCAATAGCACTGGAAGGGGCAGAGATCAGGTCAAGCTCCGGCAAGGGTCATGCCTTCGATCAGCAGCGTAGGCGCAGCGGTGCCGAAATTGCGGTCGAGGTCATCAGCCGGCACCATGTTGAGGAACATGGTCTTCAGGTTCGAGGCGATGGTGACCTCCGCGACGGGATAGGCAAGCGCCCCATTCTCGATCCAGAAGCCGGAGGCGCCACGGCTGTATTCGCCGGTAACCATGTCGACGCCCTGGCCGAACACTTCGGTGACGTAGAAGCCGGTCTTGAGCGATTTGATCAGCTCTTCCGGCGACCGGTCGCCTGGCTCGATGGCGAGATTGGTCGAGGACGGCGAGACGGAGGAGCCGCCGCGCGCGCCGCGCCCATTGGTGACGAGACCAAGCTCGCGCGCGGCCGATGTCGACAGGAACCAGTGGTTGAGCACGCCTTTTTCGACCATCAACAGCTTCTCGCCCTCGATGCCTTCGCCGTCGAACGGGCGCGAGGCCTGGCCACGCTGCCTGAGCGGCTCGTCGGTGACGGTGATCGCGGATGCGGCCACCTGCTTGCCCATCATGTCGCGCAGGAACGACGTCTTGCGCGCGACCGAGGCACCATTGATGGCGCCGGCAAGATGGCCGGCGATGCCGCGCGCGACGCGCGGGTCGAACACAACGTCGATCGGCCCCGTCGCCGCCTTGCGGGCGCCGATGCGGCGCACGGCGCGTTCGCCGGCCTTGCGGCCGATGTCCTCGGGCGCATCGAGATCGGCAAAATGCTGGCGCGAGGAGAATTCATAGTCGCGCTCCATGCCGGTGCCCTCGCCGGCAATGACGCTGGCCGAGCGCGAGAAACGCGAGCCGACATAGTGGCCGAGGAAGCCGTGCGAGGTGGCCAGCACCAGGCCCCCCAGGCCGGCACCGGCGCTGGCGCCGGCCGAATTGGTCACGCCCTTGACCGCAAGTGCCGCCGCTTCCGCCGCAAGCGCTGCTTCCTTCAACTGGTCGGCCGATACCTCGGTGGCGTCGAACAGGTCGAGATCGCGCGTCTGCTTGGCGAGCAATGCCGGGTCGGCGAGGCCTTGGTAGGGATCCTGCGGCGATACTTTCGCCATGCCCACGGCACGCTCGGCCAGGGTTTTCGGATCGGATGCGGCGGTTGCCGAAACGCTCGCCACCCGCCCATCGACGAAGACGCGCAGCGAGACGTCCTCGCTTTCCGACGATTCGGTGCCCTCGACCTTGCCGAGCCGCACCGACACACCGGTCGAGCGGCTGCGCACGGCCACCGCGTCGGCGGCATCGGCGCCCGCCTTTTTGGCAGCCTCGACCAAAGCCGCGACGCGGTCAGTCAATTTTGCTGCATCTGATATATCGGTCATGCGCGTGATCCTGCTGATGCGGCCGGCTTCCGGTCGCTGCCACCCATCTATTGTTCCGGTCCGGCTTGTGCAATGGCACGGACTTCAATCAAAATGCCTCGGTTCTCGGTTCGCACCGCGAACCTGAGGTATCGCAACCGCGAACCTGAGGCATGGCAACCCGCCCGCAGCCCGCTCGGAGCATTTTCGATGACGCCTTTCCATCTCGCCTTCCCGGTCCGTGATCTCGATGAAACACGCGTTTTCTATGGCGAAGCGCTGGGCTGCGCGATCGGCCGTTCGTCAACGACCTGGGTCGATTTCGACCTGTTCGGCCACCAGATGTCGGCGCATCTGCGGCCGCAGGCCGCACAGGCTCCTAGCGACGGCAAGGTCGACGGCATCACCGTGCCGATCCCGCATTTCGGCGCCGTGCTTTTGATGGACGACTGGCAGCGGCTGGCGGCGCGGCTGGAGGCGCGCGACGACATCGACTGGCTGGAACGCCAATGGTCCGCTTCAAGGAGGAACCCGGCGAACAGGCAACGCTGTTCATCCGCGACCCCTCGGGCAATGCGCTGGAATTCAAGGGCTTTCGCTCACTGGAACAGGTTTTCGCCCACTAGCAGGAGTCCGCGGCCTGATCCGGTCGATCAGCGACCGAAACGATCCGCCGCAAAGGGCGCAAGGTGCGCCGGGTCGCCGCGTCCGCCGATCAACTCAACGACCAGGCGAGCCGTGATCGGGGCGAGCGTCAGGCCGAGATGGCCATGGCCGAAAGCATGGATCACGCGCGGGCTGTTGCGCGAAGGGCCGATGACCGGCCGGGAATCCGGCAGCGACGGGCGAAAGCCCAGCCATTCCGATGAAGGTGAGCCGAGCTTGGGAAAGAATTGCCTGACGCCGCGATCGAGCAGCGCCAGCCGGCGCGGATTTGGCGGCGCGGCAAGCCCGCCGAGTTCTACGGTTCCGGCGATCCGCAGCCGGCCGGCCATCGGCGTCATGTAGAAACTGAGATCGACAGGACAGACAGGCCGGTTCAACAACGGCGCTTCGGTCCGGAATTCCAAGTGATAGCCGCGCTCGGTCTCGAGCGGGACATCGTTGCCCGCCAGGGCGGCCAGGGTGTGCGACCGTGCCCCGGCGGCGATCACCACCGTACCCGCCTTGATGCTGAAGCCGGGACCGCTGAGCCGGACCGCTCCGGTCTCTACCTGCAATCCGGTAATTGTCGCTTGCGTCACCGATGCACCGCGAGCGGTCGCCGCACCGAGCAGACGCTGCATCACCGCCTTCGGATCGGTGACGTTCGTCGAATCCGGGAAGAACAAGCCACGCGTCCCGGTTGCCGGCAGGCCGGGCTCAAGTGCCGCCACCTCATCTGGCGTCAGAATCTCCTGGTGGACACCAAATCCGGCGCGCATCGCCCGGCCCCCGGCCCCAGCGGCAAAATCGCTTTCGCGGCGATAAAGGTAAAGGCAGCCATTGCGGCGCAGGAGGTCCTCCAGACCGGCTTCCGTCACCATTTCCTCCCAGGCCGGCAAGGCGTCGGCCAGCAGTCCGGCGAGCGCCAGCGCATTGGCGCGGGTGGCCGCCGGCAGCGATTGTCTGACAAAGCTGACGAGCCATGGCGCCAGTTGCAACAGCGCCGGCCAGCGCAGCGAGAACGGGCTATCTGGATCGAGCAGCAGTTTCGGCAGCGCGCGCAGCACGGCCGGATTGCCAACCGGCATGCAGGCGTATTCGGCGATCGTGCCGGCATTGCCGAACGAGGCGCCGGAGCCCGGCTCGTTGGGATCGATGAGCAGGACTTCGCGCCCCTCGGCGGCAAGACGTAACGCCGTCGCCAGCCCGACGACACCAGCGCCGACGATGGCGATTTCGACCGTCTCAGAAGAAGCTGACAATCTCGGGTTCCTAAACAAAGCCCGGCAGTTGCAAATGGCCGGCCGCGAGCAGATCGGCCATCGTGGTCAACGCGGTGCGCAGATCGTCCAGAGAGCGGGCGGCGCCGACATTGATGCGCACCCCATGCTGCACCGGTTCGCGGCCGACCGCAAAGGCATCGCCGGGAAGGACGGCCACGCCGCGCTCCAGGCAGGTGCGGGCGAAGCCGGAGCCGCGCCAGGGCTCAGGAAGGCGTAGCCAGGCATGGGTCGAGGTGGCATGGCTCTGGACATCGTAGCGGTCGAGGATTTCGCTCAGCACCGCCTGGCGCTGGCGCAGCTCCTGCTTCTGGGCCTCGATGATGCGGGCGGCCGTGCCTTCTTCGATCAGCCGCGTGCCGATCAGCGCCGTCAACGGACTGATGCTCCAGCAGTTGATGCGCAAGGCCGCCGCGACCTGGCCGGCTATGGTGCGCGGCGCGATGACGAAGCCAAGCCGCAGACCTGGCGCCAGGCATTTCGACAAGGCGCCGATATGGACGGTCAGTTCGGGCTCGATGCTGGCCAGCGATGGGAGCGGATTGTCCGCCAGCGGGCGATAGACGTCATCCTCGATGATGAGGACGTTGTGGCGCCGGGCGACCGCCACCAGTTCGTGCCGGCGCTGTTCGCTGAGCGTGATCGTGGTCGGATTGTGCAGCGTCGGCACCAGGAACACAGCACGCGGGCGCAGTTGCGCGCAGGCCGCCTCGAATGCGTCGGGCCGCATGCCGCCGCGATCCATGCCGACGCCCCTGAGATCCAGTCCGTGCACGCGGCACAGCGCATTGATGCCCTGATAGGTGACCTCGTCGGCGAGTACGACCTCGCCCTGCCTGGTCACCGCGCCGAGCACGCAGTCCAGCCCATGCTGGGCGCCCGCCGCCAGTACAACGCGCCCGGGATCGCCGTCGCCGGCCACCGGCCGCATCCATTCGGCAATCGCCGCCCTCGCCCATAGCGGCCCTTCGGGCGGATGGTAGTCCTGCAGGGTCGGGTAATAGCGATCCTTCGACAGGCGCGGCATCAGCAGCGCCAGCGCGTCGAGATAGGCGGATGTGGCCGGCCGGTTGACGGAAAGGTCGATGACGCCGGTGTCGTCGCTCGGCGCCGAGACGAAGCCCGGCCTCTCGCCGGCGTCGCGGGCGGCGACCGTAGTGCCGCGACCGGGCCGCGCTTCGAGCAGGCCGCGCTGCTGCAGCGTCGACAGAGCGCGCGTCACCGTGGTGACGTTGATGCCAAGCGCCCGTGCGATCTCGCGCTGCGGCGGCAGCCGGTCGCCGACGGCGAGTGTGCCGGCAGCGATGCGTTCGGCAATCGCATCGGCAAGGCGGCGATAGACCGGACCTTCATCCGAGGCGAGCTGGAGGTCTTGGAGCATGCAGCTTTCGGTGGGTTGATACGATCTGGCTACCGGCGCATCTAGCATAAGACAATGCTCCGGACAATAGCGCTTGTATGACTTCAATTTCAAATCACGAGCGCCTAAAACTCACACAATCACATAAAATGCCGCTTGACGGGCAAACTTGTCTGCATCTATGGTCCGTCAGACATAGATTGTGTGAGCATACAAGTTTGGATAGCCGCCGTTGCGCGGCCAGCGTCATGCGAGACCCGACATGCACGACGAGCAACAGCTCCTCTCGACACGCGCACCTTCCAGCCGCGCAATGGATTCGCGCTGGTGATTGGCAAAGCGTCATCCGCATCGGTCGAAAGCGCCGGTCAGACAGCAACCGCCGATGCCGGCCGCCAGGGATTCGTCGAGTTCGTCGACGTCGAGAAATCCTATGATGGCCGCGCCTTCGCGGTGACGCGGTTGAACCTCGGTGTCGCACGCGGCGAGTTCATCACCCTTCTCGGCCCCTCCGGCTCCGGCAAGACGACGACGCTCAACATGCTTGCCGGTTTCGAGCGGCCGACCAACGGCGTCATCACGCTGGAAGGCCGCTCGGTCGATCGATTGCCGCCCTATGAGCGCAACATCGGCATGGTGTTCCAGAATTACGCGCTGTTTCCGCATATGAGCGTCGAGGAAAACGTCGCTTTCCCGCTCTCGGTGCGCAAGATCGACAAGGCCGACATCGCCTCCCGCGTGGCACGCGCGCTAGACATGGTGCGGCTCAAGCAGTTCGGCGACCGGCGACCGGCGCAGCTTTCCGGCGGCCAGCAGCAGCGCGTGGCGCTGGCGCGCGCGCTGGTGTTCGAGCCGAGCCTGGTGCTGATGGACGAGCCGCTCGGCGCGCTCGACAAGAAGCTGCGCGAACACATGCAGCTCGAGATCAAGCAGCTGCACACGATGCTCGGCGTCACCATCGTCTATGTCACGCACGACCAGAGCGAGGCGCTGACGATGTCGGATCGCGTCGCCGTCTTCAACAATGGCGGCATCGCCCAGCTCGGCTCACCCGACGATCTCTACAACACCCCGCAGAGCTCGTTCGTGGCGAGCTTCATCGGCGAGAACAACACGCTGGCTGGCAAGGTCGAGCGGGTGATCGGCAAGGAATGCCGCATCGCGCTGGATGGCGGCGGCGCAATCACCGCGCAAGCCATCGGCGTCGCGGATGGCGCGGCCTGCCATGTCGCCATCCGCCCCGAGCGGCTCAGCCTCGCAGCCGGCGGACACGCAGAAAACAGGCTGGCGGCGACGGTCGATGGCCGCATCTATCTCGGCGACCACCAAAGGCTGCTGGCCAGGCTCGAAAATGGACAAGTGCTGACCGTCAAGGTCGGCCCGGAAGCGACCATGGCGAATGGGGAGCCTGTGATGGTTTCCTGCGCGCTCGGTGATTGCCGCGCCTTTCCTGCCGATGCCGGAACGGGCGGATCGAAGTCAAAAACAATAGGGGAGTAAGACCTAATGAAAACCACAAGGACCCGGCTGCTCGCGCTCGCGGCGGCCACCGCCTGGATGGCGATAGGACATGCCGCCGTCGCCGACGAGCTGTCGATCATGGCCAGCGGCGGCGCCTGGCAGGACGCGCAACGCAAGGCGTGGTTCGAGCCGTTCAGCAAGGAAACCGGCACCAAGATCGTGGAGCAGGAATATCTCGGCGATCTCGGCAAGGTCAAAGCGATGGTCGACACCGGCAACGTGCCGATCGACCTGGTGACGGTGGAGACCGCGACCGTGCTGCAGGGCTGCGACGCAGGCATTCTCGAGCGGCTCGACTATTCCAAGATCGCGCCGCGCGAAAAGTTCATCGAAGGCTCGGCGCTCGACTGCGGCGTCGGCCTCGACGCCTATGGCGATATCCTGGCGTACGATCCCAGCGTGCTGAAGGAGGCGCCGACCTCTGTGCTTGACCTGTTCGACACGAAGAAGTTTCCGGGCAAGCGCGCCATGCGCAAATTCCCGGCGCAGAATCTCGAATGGGCGCTGATGGCCGATGGCGTCGCACCGGCCGATGTCTACAAGGTGCTGGGCACGCCCGAAGGCGTCGACCGCGCCTTCAAGAAACTCGACACCATCAAGAAGGACATCGTGTGGTGGGATGCCGGCGCGCAGCCGGCACAGCTTCTCGCCTCGCAGGAAGTGGTGATGACGACGGCATGGAACGGCCGCATCCAGAACGCCATCGACACCGACAAGAAGCCGTTCAAGATCGTCTGGAACAACCAGATCCTCGAATACGACATGATCGCAATTCCCAAGGGCGCCAAGAGCCCGGATCTGGCCTACAAATACCTGGCCTATATCAGCCAGCCGGAAAACAACGCCAAGCTCGCCAACTACATCACCTATGGGCCGGTGCGCACCGATGCGGCGTCGTTCGTAGCGGCTGATGCCTTGCCGAAATTGCCGAACGCGCCCGACCATCTGGCCGGCGCCTACCTCGTCGCCGACACCGAGTTCTGGGGCGACTATGGCGAGGACCTGGTCAAGCGCTTCAACGCCTGGCTCGCGCAGTAGCGATGTCGGTGCTCCAGCCCAGCGAACTCGACCGGTCTCCGCTGGCCCGTGGCCGGTCAGCCGCCGACGCCGACTTCAAGTCGGCGTCGGCGGCGCTTCGCCGGGCCGATTTCGGCGACCGGCTTCGCTCGCTGGCGCTGGCCGCGCCGCTGCTGGTGCTTCTGGCGCTGAGCTTCGGCATTCCGATCGTTCTGCTTCTGTCGCGTGCCGTCTATGATCCGACGATTGCCAATGCCTTGCCACAAACGACCCAAGCGCTCAGCGGCTGGAACGGCCAGGGTCTGCCCGACGATGCGGCCTTCGCAGCGCTGGCGGCGGACCTCAGGGGCAGCCAGGCCAAGGGCACGGCCTATGAACTTGCCAAGAGCCTGAACGCCCGCCTGCCCGGCGCACGCAGCCAGGTCCTCAAAACGGTTCGTCAATTGGAAGGCGCCGGCAACAAGCCGCCGCTCGACGTGATGAAATCCGTGCCGTTCTGGTCGCAGCCCGGCACCTGGCCCGCGATTGCCAACGGCACCCACAGCATCACCTCGTTCTATCTCATGAGCGCGCTTGACCTGCGCTGGAACGATGATGGCGGCATCGAGCGCGTGCCGCCCGAACAGGCGATCTTCCTGCAGGTGTTCATGCGGACATTCTTCGTCGCCGCCGCGGTGACGCTGGCGACACTGATCCTGGGCTTTCCGCTGGCCTATCTCATCGCCAGCGTGCCGAAGGGCCTCGCCGCCATCCTCATCGTCGCGGTGCTGCTGCCATTCTGGACATCTATCCTGGTGCGCACCGCCGCCTGGACGGTGCTTTTGCAGAAATTCGGCCTGGTCAACGACCTTTTGTTATCGCTCGGCGTCGCCGAGGTCCGGCTCGACCTGATGTATAGCCGCATCGGCCTGATCATCGCCATGACCCACATCCAGCTGCCGTTCACGCTGCTGCCGATCTACAGCGTCATGCGCACCATCCAGCCGTCGCAGATGAAGGCTGCCTATTCGCTCGGCGCAAAACCCTTCACCGCGTTCATCCGCGTCTACCTTCCGCAGGTTTTCCCCGGCGTCATGGCCGGCTGCCTGCTGACCTTCATCCTGTGCCTCGGCTACTACATCACCCCGGCGCTGATCGGCGGCGCCAGCGACCAGCTGATCAGCAACTTCATCGCCAACTACGTCAATGTCGAGCTGAACTGGGAGATGGCGGCGGCACTCAGCTTCATCCTGCTGGTGTTCACGCTGGCGCTGTTCGGCATCTTCGCCCGCATCCTCGGCCTCGATCGCCTCAAGCTGGTGTAGCCATGCTCCTGTCTCCCTACCCAACGCTTGGAGAACGCATCCGCATCGGGCTGCTATGGCTCTGGTGCGGCCTGGTCATCCTGTTCCTGATCGTGCCGATCCTCATTCCCGTGCCGTTGTCGTTCAACAGCGGCACCTTCTTCATCTTTCCGCTGGAGGGGATTTCGACGCGCTGGTACGAGGTCGTGCTCGGCACGCAGCGCTGGCAGGCGGCAATCGGCAACAGCCTGATCGTCGCCTTCGGCACGACGCTGATCGCAACGGCGCTGGGCACGCTCACCGCGATCGCGCTGTCCGACGCCAAATTCCCCGGCCGCCGCATCGTCATGCCGCTCTTGTTGTCGCCGCTGATCGTGCCGGTGGTGATCACCGCCGTCGGCTCGTATCTGTTCTACGCCCGCGTCGGGCTGGCCAGCACCTATGCCGGCATCATCCTGGCGCACACCGCACTTGCCAGCCCCTTCGTCGTCGTCACCGTGGGCGCGAGCCTGACCGGCTTCGACCGCAATCTGATGCGCGCCGCCGCCATCTCCGGGGCGAAACCGGTGACCTCGTTCTTCCGGGTGATGCTGCCGCTGATCCTGCCCGGCGTGCTTTCGGGTGCTGCGTTTGCCTTCGTCACCTCGTTCGACGAGGTGGTGGTGGTGCAGTTCCTGGCCAGCGCCAACCAGCGCACCATGCCGCTCGAAATGTTCATCGGACTGCGCGAAAAACTGTCCCCGGCGATCACCGCAGCGGCGACCTTGATGATGGGGCTTTCCATCGTGCTTTTGGTCGTCGCCAACCTTCTGGCGCGGCGCAGCCAGCGAAGGCCAGTTGCGAACGCTTAGTCCTGGTCCGAGACCGCCCCCTCAGGCTACAGGCGTCCAGACGACATCCTCGATTTTCCGCGCGCCGGTCGCCAGCATCACCAGCCGGTCGAAGCCGAGCGCGATGCCGCTGGCCTGCGGCATGATGGCAAGGGCGGCCAGAAAATCCTCGTCGAGCGGATAGCGCTCGCCATAGATACGCTGTTTCTCGTCCATCTCGATGATGAAGCGCCGGCGCTGCTCGCCGGCATCGGTCAATTCGCCAAAGCCGTTGGCGAGCTCGACGCCGCAGCAATAGAGCTCGAAGCGCTCGGCGACGCGTGGATCGCGCGGGCGCGGCCGCGCCAGTGCCGCCTCGGCCAGCGGATATTCGCACAGGATGGTCGCCCGCCCCTGCCCGAGCAACGGCTCGACCTTTTCCACCATCACCCGGCTGAACAGATCGGCCCAGCTGTCGTCGGGCGCGGTGCGCAGGCCGGCGCGGACCAGGGCGGCGTACAGCGCGTCACGATCGGTGGCGCCATCGGCGGCGACCGTGGCCAGCAGGTCGATGCCGGAATAGTGGGTGAAGGCATCGGCCACCGTCAGCCGCTCCGGCACGGCAAACGGATCGCAGTCGCGGCCCCTGAAGGAAAAGCGCGTCGCCCCTGCCCTTGTCGCGGCCAGCGCCAGAAAGGCCGCGCAATCCTGCATCAGGCTCTCATAGGCCTCGCCCACCCGGTACCATTCGAGCATGGTGAATTCGGGATGGTGCAAGGGACCGCGCTCGCGGTTGCGGTAAACCGGACCGAAGCTGAAAATGCGCTGCTCGCCGGCGGCGAGCAGTTTCTTGCAGGCGAATTCCGGCGAGGTGTGGAGATAGAGCGGCGAGCGCGCGCCGTCCGGCCCGATCGCTTCGGTGGCAAAGGCCGCCAGATGCGCCTCGTTGCCGGGCGAGACCTGCAGGGCCGCCGTTTCCACCTCGACGAAATCATGGGCAGCGAACCAGTCGCGCAGGCCGGCGGCGATGGCGTTGCGCAGCATCAGCCGCGGGCGGCGGTCGGCGTGGACATGCGGCGTCCACCAGGGCGAGGCAACGGGCGACGTATCGGTCATCGGGCTCAGATCATATGGAATGGGGCTGGCGGTTGCGGCCAAGATGCGCTAGTCCGCAGCGGACGGCTGCTGAAGCCAATTTGTACCAATCAACCAGTTCAGGATAGTAAGCCGTGGTGAAAGTCATCGCCAGTTCGCTCCGCAAAGGCAATGTCGTCGACAAGGACGGCAAGCTTTATGTGATCCTCTTTGCCGAAAACATCCACCCAGGCAAGGGCACGCCAGTGACGCAGCTCGACATGCGCCGCATCGGCGACGGGGTGAAGGTTTCGGAGCGCTACCGCACCACCGAGCAGGTGGAGCGCGCCTATGTCGAGGAGCGCGAGCACACGTTCCTCTACGCCGATGGCGAAGGCTACCATTTCATGAACCCGGAAACCTACGACCAGGTGGCGGTGACGGAAGCCGTGGTCGGTGACGCCGCTCCCTATCTGCAGGAAGGCATGCCGGTGCAGGTCTCGCAGTTCAACGGCATCGCCATTTCACTGGTGCTGCCGCAGCGCGCCACCTTCGAAGTGGTGGAAACCGAGCCGACGACCAAGGGCCAGACGGCGTCGTCCTCCTACAAGCCGGCCGTGCTCTCCAACGGCGTGCGCACGACGGTGCCGCCGCACATCGCCCCAGGCACTCGCGTGGTGGTGATGACGGCGGACGGGGCTTATGTGGAGCGGGCGAAGGACTGAGACGGGCGGCAGCCTTCGCTGCCACTTGTGTCAGGTACCGGTGCGCTGGCGAAGCACAGATTCCACGTCATTGCTTGAAGCAGTTCTCACGATGCCATTGCAAGAAACGAGGATGCGGGCGTTCAAACTGCCGGCCCGCCGGGAGCGCGCGGCGAGACCTGTTTACGAATGCCTGCACGCTATCCGGGTCGTTGACCTGCCGCGAGATCAGGATTTCCAGATCATCGGATAGACTGATCAACCCGCGATCGAACATCCAATGCGCGGTACCGGAGAGTGCGATCCCATTGTTGACGACATCGGGTCCGTTCGCTTCGACCGGTCGAATATGAGCCGCTGAAACCTCTGCTCGGCCGCCACCATTTATCAACTTTAACCCCGTGATCGCGCACCGCTCGTCATAGGCGCGCAAGACGATTCGACGGAAAATGCGGTCCCGCACAATTCGCGATCCGATGTAGCTTACCCGATCACGACTCTGCTCGAATTCAAATGGCGCTTGCTCATCCTGAAAACCGCCAGATGTGCCGACCTCATCAACGCGCGGCAGCAACAGCTCATTCGTGTCCAGGCCCAGATCGATGATGCGGTTGAAGTCACTTGAGCTAAATGGGCGGACCGCAGATTGGGCGCGACCGGAAATCCGTCCCTCATCGTTGAGCAAGCCTCGCTCGACGAGACCATCCGCTCCGCTAAATGGAACAGGGTTGACGAAATCGAGGTAGGTTCCGGGCTCAATCAGAGCGAGGTACATGTCGGGCGTCACAGGATCGGGAATGACCTGCTGGACTTTCGCTACGGCGTAATACCCCTGGTATCGTTTACTTTGCTGGGCTCGTAATAAATGATCCAGTTGTCGACACATGCCTCGACGCGGCGCAGATATGGGCGAGGAAACTGGTACTGCTCCGCGGGGCGGTCATTGTATCGCGAATCCGAGCGGTGAATGAAGACCCCGAATCCCATGATCTTCCTGCAATGCGTTCTTGGGAATAGTTGTTTCAGATGTAACACCAAAATCCGATCCTGGGGATTTAGTCCAGGCCGGTTGCGCTTTTTCCATGGTATCGGTCTTTCGTAAGCTCGCGCCAAAGCCCACACTCTAACGAAGCGCCCCGATTTTTCTCACGAGGCGTGTCGCAAACTCCCCGCCCGGTTCGTCCTCTGACGAAGAAGGAGAACGCCATGCGAAAACTGATCGTCACCGAATTCATCAGCGTCGATGGCATTGCCGAGGTCGAGAAGCTGCCCAGCGTGACCTGGAACGACGAGATGAACAAATTCAAGGAGGACGAGCTTGCCGACAGCGGCGCCATGCTTTTGGGGCGTACGACCTATGAGATATTTGCCGGCTCATGGCCCAAGGAAACCGGAGATTTCGCCGACCGGTTCAACGCGCTGCCGAAATATGTCGCCTCGACAAGTCTCAAGGCGCTCGACTGGAAGCCGGCCGAATTGCTGAAGGGCCCCCTGCCGGAAGCGGTCGGGGCGCTGAAGCAAGGTAGCGGCGGCAACATCTATGTGCATGGCAGCCTCAGCGTCGCGCAGGAATTGCTGCGCCACGGCCTGGTCGACCGCCTGAGGCTGCTCAGCTATCCCGGCACCGTGGGCCAGGGCAAACCGCTGTTCCCGCCCGGCGAGCCAGTGCCGCTCGAGCTGGTCTCGGCCACGCCATTCAGCAACGGCGTGGTGGCGCTGGAGTACGCGCCGGTGACGGCGAAGTCGTAGTTGGCTTCCATGCGCGGATGACAACAGCGCTCGACCTCAGACGATCAATTGCCGACATCGCGCTGCACCCTCACCCTGCCTTCTTGCCCCGCCTCCCCTTGACGGCAGCGGCGGCCCGCGCCTCAACCACCCGCTCCACCTGCCGCTTCAGCTCGTCCTTGATATCGGCCGTCTCGCGCATCAGGGCGTCGATCTTCAGGAAATCGAGCACGCGGAATTTCGAGACCGCAGGGCGGACCAGGATGTCGGGGCGGCTTTGCTTCAGCTTGTTGGCGATGATCGATTGCATCATCAGCTGCGTGGCGCCGAACATCAGGTCGACGGAGGTCGGCTGCTTGCGGTCGGCTTCCTCCGGCGCGCCGACGACGTCGACACCGATGATGATGTCGGCATCGTTCTCGATCAGGTCGAACGGCACGGGGTTGTAGATGCCGCCGTCGATCAGCAGCCTTCCGTCGCGCGTCACCGGGCGAAACACGGCGGGAATGGCGGCCGAGGCGGCAAGCGCCGAGTGCAGGTCGCCGTCTTCGAAGACCGCGAGCTTGTGGCCGAAATAGTCGGTCGCGGTCACCTTGAGCGGGATCTTGAGCTCGGCGAAAGTTTCGGGAATGGCCTCGGGCAGAAACGCCTTCAGGATGCGCTCGACGTTGAACTGGCTGACGCGGATGCCGTTCTGCATGGCCTCGGCGATGGTGCCCGGCCGCGCCCGCCACATGCGGCTCGCCACTTCGGCGCGGCGGCCGAGGATCGAGCGGGCATAGTGGTGGATGTCCTTGCCGGTCATGCCGGCGGCCATGCCGGCACCCATGATGGCGCCGATCGACGAGCCGGCTATGGCCACCGGCCTGATGCCCAATTCGTCCAGCGCCTCGATGACATGGATATGCGCCAGCCCGCGCGCACCGCCGCCACCAAAGGCGATGCCGAAGGTCGGGCTCGGCCTTGGGCTCATCCCTTGCCGGCCCCGGCCAGTTTCGGTCCGATGACCATGATGGTCGGCTCGGCCGACAGCAGCTTTTTCGCCGCCGCCTTGACCTGGTCGAGGGTCACCGCGTTGATGTAGCCGGTGCGGCGCTGCATGTAGTCGATGCCGAGATCGTCGAGCTGCAGCTCGACCAGCGTCGAGGCAATGGAGCTCGAAGAATCCAGATTGTTGATGGCGTAGGCGCCGATCATGTACTTCTTGGTCGCGGCCAGCTCCGCCTCGGTCGGACCCTGCTCGGCCAGTTGCTTGACCACGTCGCGGACGATGCCCAGCGTCTCGGCCGCCCGGTCCGACCGGGTCCCGGTGCTGACGACCAGCGCGTCGGCGTGATCCTGGTTGACCATCGAGGAGTTGACGCTGTAGGCCAGCCCGCGTTTTTCGCGCACCTCCTGGAACAGGCGCGAGGTGAAGGTGCCGCCGCCGAGGATCTCGTTCATCAGCACGGCGGCAAAGAAATCCGGCGCCTTGCGCTTCACGCCGGGATAGGCGAGCTGCAGCGAGGTCTGCGGCAGGTCGTAGTCGACCTCGACATGCTGCGCCAGCTTCGGGTCGATGTCGGCGACGGGAGCGAGCGCCTGGTTTTGCGGCAGGTCGCCGAACACCATGTCGAGCTTCTTCTTCAGCGTCTCGGGGTCGATGGCGCCGACCACGGCGACATGCAGGCCGCCGCGCGCGAACACCGCTCTGTGCAAGGCTTTCAAATCATCCGGCGTGATGGTGGCGATGCTCTGCCTGGTGCCCTGGTCGGAGCGGGAATAGGGATGATCGCCATAGAGGGCGCGCGCCCATTTGTTCTGCGCGACCGTATCGGGGTCGTTCTCGCCGGCGATGATGCCGGACAGGATCTGGGCGCGGATGCGGTCGATCGGCGCCTGGTCGAAGCGCGGCTCGTTGACCGCCAGCCGCAACAGGTCGAACGCCTGGTCGCGCTGCTCGGCCAGCATCCGCATCGAGCCATAGATGCCGTCGCGGCTCTCGTCGAAGCTCATCTCGGCGCCGGCATCGTCGAGCTTGATCTGAAAGGCTTCACTGTCGAGCGGACCCGCACCTTCGTCGAACAGGCCGGTCATCAGATTGGCCAGGCCCTCCTTGCCGACCGGATCCTGCGTCGAGCCGCCGCCGAAGACGAAGCGGATGGCGACGACCGGCACGGAATAGTCCTCGACCAGCCAGGCGGTGATGCCTTTTGGCGAGGTGACGGACTGGATGTCCATGGCGCGCGCGGTGAGTGCCGGCAGGATCAGGAAGAGGAGGGAGAGGAAGAGGGTGATCAGCCGGGCGGCGGCGCGTCGGGACTTGCCTTCTCCCCTTGCGGGAGAAGGTGGATCGGCGCGCAGCGCCGAGACGGTTGAGGGGTGTTGGCCGGAGTGCATTCGGCGCCAAGCTGGAGCACCCCTCATCCGACCGAGCTGCGCTCGGCCACCGCCCGGGGGCGAGCCACTGGTCTCGCCCCGACCTTCGGACCCCACAAGGCGAGACGGCAAGGGCGCGCCCGTGCGCATAGGATTCGCGCTCTTCATCATCAATTCCCCGCCTGTTGCTGCGGCAGCAGATATCCGGTCGTCGACCGGCCGAGCACCAGGTAGCGTGCTGCGGCGGCCTTGACCTCGTCGGCGGTGACCTTGCGGATGCGGTCGGGCCATTGCTGGACGTCCTGGACGTTGCCGCCGGTGGCCAGCGTCGAGCCATAGATGTTGGCCATGGACTCCTGCTTGTCGCGGGCAAATATCATCGACCTGATATAGCGGTCCTTGGCCTTTTCCAGTTCCGCCGGCGTGACGCCGTCCCTGACGATGCGTGCCACCTCGGCATCGACCGCCGCTTCGATGTCGGCGATCTTGGCGTCGCCGCGCGGCGCGCCATAGGCGGTGAAATTGGTGTCGTCGAGCATGGAGCCCTGGAAATAGGCGCCGGCGTTGGACGCGATGCCTTGCTGGACGACGAGCGCCTGGTAGAGCCGGCTGCGGTTGCCGCCGCCGAGGATTTCGGCCAGCAGGTCGAGCGCTTCCGCCTCGCCCGGCTTGCCCGAATGATAGGACGGCACCACCCATTGCGTGGAAAAGCTCGGCACGCTGACGCGGGCATCGGAGAGCGTGACCGTGCGCTTCGTGTTCTGCTCCGGTTCGACCGGGCGGATGCGCGGCGGCAGATCCGGGCCGCGGGCGACCTTGCCATAGGTCTTCTGCGCCAGCGCCTTCACCGTCTCAGGCTCGACATCGCCGGCCACGATCAGTACGGCGTTGTTGGGCCGGTAGTATTTGTCATAGAAGGCGGTGGCGTCGGTGCGGTTCAGCTGTTCCATCTCCTGCATCCAGCCGATGACCGGGATGCGATAGGGCTGGTTCTGCCACAGCGTGGCATCGACTTCCTCGTCCAGCACCGCCTCGGGATTGTTGTCGATGCGCGAGCGGCGCTCCTCGAGGATGACGTCGCGCTCGGTCTTGATGACATCGTCGGTGAGGATGAGGTTGCGCATGCGGTCGGCCTCGAAGCTCATCATCAGTTCGAGCGCCGACGGCGCCACCGTCTCGTGGAAGGCGGTGTAGTCGTAGGAGGTGAAGGCGTTGTTGGAGCCGCCGATGTCGGAGACGGCACGGTCGAACTCGCCGGCGGCATGATGGGTCGTCGCCTTGAACATCAGATGCTCGAAGAAATGGGCGATGCCGGACTTGCCGGGCGGCTCGTCGGCGCTACCGATCTTGTACCAAACCATATGGGTGACGATCGGCGCGCGGTGGTCGGGGATGACGACGACCTCCATGCCGTTCTCGAGCAGGAAGTCCGTCACCTTGAACTCGTCCGGCTTCGTGTTGGCCAACACGGAGCTGTCGGCCAGCGCCGGACCGGTCATGATGAAAGCCAGCGACGTCGCCAGCAGCGTTGCGCGCAGCCATTCAGCCTGAAATGTCATCAATTGCTCCGGTTTCTCGGCAGGACGATAGGCAAGGTGGTGGCGACAAGCAAAGTTAATTGTTGGTCATGTTGCCGGCAAAGGCGGCGGCAAAGAGGCCGGCCATGGACGCAGGGGGATCAGGCGGCCTCGATGAAGCGGATCACCGTCTCGCCATAGTTGCGCTCGTCCAGCACGGCAAAGCCGGGGCCTGGCTCGAAGGGAGCTGCGGCTGCCTCCTCGACCACGCACAGCGCGCCGGGGCGCAGCCAGCCGCCGGCCCTGGCCGACTGCAAGGCGCGCTCGCCAAGGCCCTTGCCGTAAGGCGGATCGGCGAAGACGAGGCCGAACGGCGCCAGCGTGCCGGCCTCGCCGAGACCGGTGGCATCGCGGCGAAAGATCTTGGTGCGGCCGGTCAGGCCGAAGGCCTCGACATTGTCGCGGATCAGGCCACGGCCTTCCGCCGATTCCTCGATGAAGACACCGTAGGACGCACCGCGCGACAGCGCTTCGAGACCGAGCGCGCCGGTGCCGGCGAACAGGTCGAGCACGCGCGCGCCGTCCAGCTGCTCGGCGAAGCGATGCGCCAGCACGTTGAAGACGGCCTCGCGGGTGCGATCGGTCGTCGGACGAATGGCGCTGCTGCGGGGCGTCGCCAGGGGACGCCCGCGGAACTCGCCGCCGACGATTCTCATTTCGCGCCGGGCCTCATTTCAATCCGGGCCTCATCTGGTTCTGGGGCCCCTGGGTCCGCCGCGCGGCCCGTCACCACCTGGGCGCTCGCCACGCGGCTTGCCGAACGGCCTGGCGCCGGCCGGTTTGCCGCCGGCGGGCTTGCCATAAGACGGCTTGAACGATGCCTTGCGCGCCTTGGCGTCAGCCGCCTTGGCCGCGTCGGCCTCCGCCCGGCCCTTGCCGATCGGCCGCGCGCCCGGCGCCATCCAGACATTGGCCTTGCGCTGGCCTGGGGGCTCGATCGGCCGCTGCTCGCGCTCGGACTTCTTGCCGCCGCCCGGCTTGCCGCCGAAGCCACCGCGCGGCTTGTCGCCAAAGCCGCCACGGGGCTTGTCGCCAAAGCTGCGTTCGGGCCTGGGGCCGCGCTCGCCAAAACTCTTTTCCGGCCCGGCGCTTCTGTCGGGACTGGTCGACAATTTGCCCAGTGCCTCGTCGCGGCTGCCTTCGCGGCGCTTGCGGTTCTTGATCAGCCCGCCCTCGCCGATCGGCCGGCGTTCGCCGTCGCGGGTGAATTTCGGCCGTTCCGGCTCCGGCTCGCGGATTTCGGTGCGCCGCACCGGCTTGTTGGAAAACGGCTTTGATATCTCGGCATCGAAATTGGCGCCGGATTCCTCAACCAGACGCTCGCCAAGCTGGTCGCGCAGCACCCGGCCCTTGATCTCCAGCACATGGCCCTCGGCGAGGTCGTCGAGCTGGAACGGCCCGTAGGAAATGCGGATCAGCCGCGTCACATCGAGGCCGATCGCACCCAGGATGTTCTTCACCTCGCGGTTCTTGCCCTCGCGCAGGCCGATGGTCAGCCAGGCGTTGGTGCCTTGCTCGCGGTCGAGCGTCGCTTCGATGGCGCCGTAAAAGACGCCGTCGACGGCAATGCCTTCACGCAGGCCGGCAAGCGCGCTTTCCTCGACCTTGCCGTGGACGCGCACGCGGTAGCGGCGCAGCCAGCCGGTGGCCGGCAGTTCGAGCACGCGCGCCAGGCCGCCGTCATTGGTGAGCAGCAGCAGGCCTTCGGTGTTGATGTCGAGGCGGCCGATGGTCATCAGCCGCGGCAATTCAGCCGGCAGCACGTCGAAGACGGTCTTGCGGCCCTCGGGATCGCGGTTGGTGGTGACGACGCCGGCCGGCTTGTGGAACAGGAACAGGCGTGTGCGCTCGATCGGCGGGATTTCCATGCCGTCGAGATGGATGATGTCGTCGGGCATGACGTTGAAAGCCGGCGAGGTCAGCGCCCGGCCATTGACCTTGACGCGGCCGGCGGCGATCAGTTCCTCGGCATCGCGGCGCGAAGCAAGGCCGGCGCGCGCCAGCCGCTTGGCGATGCGCTCGCCTGCCTCTTCGGTCACTTCGGCGGAACGCGGACGCGGCTTAAAGCCAGCGCCCGATGCCCCTTGCGGCCGATCACTGAAGTCGCGCTTGGGACGATCGCCACCGAAGTCACGTTTCGGGCGATCGGCGAAATCGCGCTTGGGGCGGTCGAAGCGCCTTTCGCCGCCCTCCGCTGCCGCCGGACGATCGCCGCGCGGTGCATAAGGCTTGCGCGGTCCTTCGCGCTTTTCATAGGGCTTGCGCTCGCCTTCGGCTGCCATCGGGCGGTCGCCGCGCGGCGCATAGGGCTTGCGCGGCCCTTCGCGCTTTTCATACGGCTTGCGCTCGCCTTCGGCCGCCATCGGGCGATCGCCGCGCGGCGCATAGGGCTTGCGCGGCCCCTCGCGCTTTTCATACGGCTTGCGCTCGCCTTCAGCCGCCATCGGGCGGTCGCCGCGCGGCGCATAGGGTTTGCGCGGTCCTTCGCGCTTTTCATACGGCTTGCGCTCGCCTTCGGCCGCCATCGGGCGATCGCCGCGCGGCGCATAGGGTTTGCGCGGTCCTTCGCGTTTCTCAAAAGGCTTGCCTTCGGGACGCGCCCCCTTGCTGAACGGCTTGTCGCCGCCCTTGAAGTCGCGCTTCGGCCGCTCGCCCTCAGTGGCCATCGGCCGGTCGCCGCGCGGTGCGTAAGGTTTCTTGGCGCCAAAGGACGGCTTGCCACCTTTGCCGGCGGCGGCATCACGGCTACGCGGTCCAGCAGCTTTCGAGCCGCTCCGGACCGCACCCTTTTTGGGTCGGAATTTCTTGTCGTTGTCGTCCATGTGGCCTTTGTCCGTTTGCGCTGCTACAGCGTGGCGCATCCTTTTGGGCGCGCAACGAACGCTGTAGCACTTTTGATTTGGCGCATGATCATTTCCGAAAACCGAGTCCGATTTTCGAGGTTATGCGCTCAATAACAGGATCACCAGAGTTTGTCAGGGAAAAGTGGAGGCCGGTTTTTCCGAGAAGACAAACGAAACCAAAAGCCTGGAGTGGCGAGGAGACAATCGGAATGGAGATCGCGTGAAGCGGCCGGATTTCATGGCGCTGGCGCTGAAAGAGGCTGAAGCCGCCGCCGCGCGCGGCGAAGTGCCGGTCGGCGCCGTCATCGCCAGCGGCAGCGCGGTCGTTGCCAGTGCCGGCAACCGCACCCGCGAGCTTGCCGACCCGACGGCCCATGCCGAGATGCTGGTCATCCGCGAAGCCTGCCGCAAACTCTCGAGCGAGCGGCTCACCGGCCATGATCTCTATGTGACGCTGGAGCCTTGCGCCATGTGCGCCGGCGCCATTTCCTTTGCCCGGCTGCGCCGGCTCTATTTCGGCGCCGCCGACGACAAGGGCGGCGCGGTGGTCAATGGCGCGCGGTTCTTCGCCTCGCCGACCTGCCACCACGCGCCCGACGTCTATCCGGGCATGGGCGAGACCGAGGCGGCCCTGCTGCTCAAAGCATTTTTCCGGGAGAAGCGCGACTGAACCGGGCGCAGCGCCCGGCAACGCAAAAGCAACGAAGCGTAGCCCGCCTTTACAGGGACGGCAGCCAGTCGAACCAGCCGCCGCTCTTCTTGCCTTGCGCCTCTTTCTTGAGGCGGCGTTCCTTCTTGTACTCGTCCTCGCCAAGCTCGTTCTGCGGCGCCGTGTCGGAGGCGACGCGATACTGCACCGGCGGTTCGCTCAGATATTTGCGGACGTTCGGGTCACCCTGCTTGCTTTCGGCAAGACGGCGTTGAATTTCCGCGGCGCGGCCCTTGTCCGAATCCGCAGGAGTCCAGCGCGGCGGGTGGCTCGATCCCGAATCCGCCATCGCCTTTCTGACCGATTCGGGGTCGCTCTGCACGTCGTCGACGATTTCCGACTGGTAAGCCGGGTCGTTCTGATGGGCGGTTGCGTCGGCGCGCAGGCGGGCGCGGCGCTGCTCTGGCGATTCGGGCCATTCGGCGCTCGCCGTCTCGATGCTGTCCTGCGGCGCCGGCAGCGCTTCCTTCTGGCCTGGCGCCGGCTTGACCAGCGTCGGACGCGGCTTGTAGTCGATCTGTTCCCTGCGCTTGGGCGCAAACGAAAAGGCACCGGAAATATCACCGGCCAGCTGCTCGCCGGCGGTCTTGTCGGTGCCATAGGTCGGAGAGCCCACGCAGCCGGACAAAGCCAGGCCCGATGCGACAAGCGGCGCCAGCAGCGCAAGGCGCGCGTTATATCTATCGGTCATGCCAAAAAGTCCCACTCTAGACAGCCTCTCGATTGCCACCGGCCTTGTGTCCGGTCCCCATCATCCAAGCACTTGCGACGGAAATCCGGCGACATTTTGTCTTCCGGAGTTTCGCGTGTTTACCTCAACCACTCGTTAAGGGCAACGCGCGGGCGGTTATCGTCCGCCCGGCGTGGCATTTGTGCACCGATAGAGCCTTTCCGATCGGCCGGCCTGTCACAGCCGGCCAAGCGCCTTCAACTCGTGCAGCACCGCCGCATCCCTAGCCGAAACGTCTGGAAACGCAGCGTCCTGTCCGACATCGGCGGTGTAGCGCCAGGACCGTGCGCATTTCACCAGGCCGCGGTCCTCGGCCTTCTCGACCACCACGGCGACACCCCTGACGTCGTCGAGCGTGAAGGCACCTGCCGGTGCTTCGCCATGAGCGATGACCAGATCGCTGGTGATCGCCATCTCGGCCATATCGACATCGGATATCGCCGCTTCGAGCGTCGCATCGTTGATTGTGACGACCGGCACCGCTTCCAGCGACGAACCGATCACCTTCTGGGCGCGTGCGATCTCCAGCGCGCCGGTGACGACGCGTCGCACCTGCCGCACCTTGCGCCACTTTTCCGCCAGCGCTTCGTTCTTCCAGTCCGCCGGGATTGGCGGAAACTGGTCGAGATGCACCGAGACGGCGTCCGGATGACGGTCGAGCCAAGCTTCTTCCATGGTGAAGGGCAGCATCGGCGCCAGCCATTTCACCAAGCAGTCGAAGAGATGGCGCACCACCTGCACCGAGGCCTTGCGCTTAACGCTCGATGGCGCGTCGCAGTAGAGGGCATCCTTGCGGATGTCGAAATAGAAGGCCGACAGCTCGACCACCATGAAATCGAGCAGCGTGCGCGTGATGCGCTTGAACTCGAAGGCGTCATAGCCCGAGCGCACGACCTCATCCAACTCGGCCAGCCGGTGCAGCATCAGCCGCTCCAGCTCCGGCATCTTGTCCAGCGGCATCTCTTCGCCATCGTCATGGGCAAGCGTGCCCAGCATCCAGCGGATGGTGTTGCGCAGCTTGCGATAGGCGTCGATGTTGGTCTGCAGCACATTCTTGCCGAGCCGCTGGTCTTCCCAATAGTCTGTCGTCACCACCCATAGACGCAGGATGTCGGCGCCCGACTGTTTGATGACGTCCTGCGGCACGACGGTGTTGCCGAGCGACTTCGACATCTTGCGGCCATCCTCGTCCATGGTGAAGCCATGGGTGACGACGGTGTCGTAAGGCGCCCTGCCCCTGGTGCCGCAGCTTTCCAGCAGCGAGGAGTGGAACCAGCCGCGATGCTGGTCGGAGCCTTCGAGATAGACGTCGGCCGGCCATTTGAGATCCGGACGATCCTCCAGCGTGAAGGCGTGCGTCGAGCCCGAATCGAACCAGACGTCGAGGATGTCCATCACCTGCTTCCACCTGGATGCATCGTGATTGCCGAGAAAACGTTCCTTGGCGCCGGCGGCGAACCAGGCGTCGGCGCCCTCCTGCTCGAAGGCGTCCATGATGCGCTGGTTGACCGCCTCGTCCTTCAGCACATTGCCGTCGGCATCGGCGAAGACGGCGATCGGCACGCCCCAGGCGCGCTGGCGCGACAGCACCCAGTCGGGCCGCTCCTCGATCATGGCGCGGATGCGGTTCTGGCCGGCGGCGGGCACGAAACGGGTGTCGTCGATCGCCTTCAGCGCGCGGCTGCGCAACGTCGAGCCGTCGCCGAGGTCCTTGTCCATGTAGACGAACCACTGCGGCGTGTTGCGGAAGATGATCGGCTTCTTCGACCGCCAGGAATGCGGATAGGAATGTTTCAGCCGGCCGCGTGCGAACAGCGCGTTGCGTTTGATCAACTCGTCGATGACGGCCTGGTTGGCATTGCCCTTCTTGCCGTTGTCGTCGATGACGCGTGCGGCTCCACTCTCGCGGTCGGGGCCGAAACCCGGCGCGTCCTTGGTGAAGAAGCCGCCATCGTCGACGGTGAACGGGATGGCGCTGTCGATGCCGCGGGCGCGCAAGTCGGCGGCGGCATCCATCCAGGCGTCGAAGTCCTCGCGGCCGTGGCCGGGCGCGGTGTGGACGAAGCCGGTGCCGGCATCGTCGGTGACATGGTCGCCGGCGAGCATCGGCACGGGAAATTCGTAGCCGCCGCCAAAGCCCTTGAAGGGATGCGAAAGCGTAAGGCTGCCAAGCTCTTGTGCCGAAACGCTGTGAAGCCGGTTCAAGGTGACCTTGGCCTTGGTGGCGGAGTCTTCCGCCAGCGCATCGGCGAAGATCAGCTTTTCGCCCGGCTGCGGGCCGAACGCGTTCTCGGCCGCCGTGACCTCGTAGAGGCCATAGCCGATACGCGGCGAATAGTTGACGGCGCGGTTGCCGGGGATGGTCCAGGGCGTCGTCGTCCAGATGACGACATGAGCTTCCAGCAGGTCAAGCGACGTCTCGCTCAGCCTTGCCGGCTCTTCAGCATTGGCGACCTGTCGAGCAAGGCTGGCGACCGGAAACTTAACCCAGATCGTGTCGGACTCGTAGTCCTGATACTCGACCTCGGCCTCGGCCAGTGCCGTGCGCTCGACCACGCTCCACATCACCGGCTTGGAGCCGCGATAGAGCTGGCCCGACATGGCGAACTTCAGCAGCTCGCCGGCGATGCGTGCCTCGGCATGGAAAGCCATTGTCGTGTAGGGGTTCTTGAAGTCGCCGATGACGCCGAGCCGCTGGAACTCGCCGCCCTGCACCGTGATCCAGTGCGCGGCGAACTCGCGGCATTCCTTGCGGAACTCGTTGACCGGCACCTCGTCCTTGTTCTTGCCCTTGGCGCGATACTGCTCCTCGATCTTCCATTCGATCGGCAGACCATGGCAGTCCCAGCCCGGCACGTAGTTCGAATCATAACCACGCATCTGGAACGAGCGGGTGATGACGTCCTTGAGGATCTTGTTCAGCGCATGGCCGATATGGATGTTGCCGTTGGCGTAGGGGGGACCGTCATGCAGCACGTATTTGGTGCGGCCGGCCGCGCTCTCGCGCAGCTTGCGATAGAGGTCCATGTCCTGCCAGCGCTTGACCAGCAGCGGCTCCTTCTCGGGCAAGCCGGCGCGCATCGGGAAATTCGTCTGCGGCAAATAAAGCGTCTTGGAATAGTCGAGCGTTGAATTGTTGGGCGTTTCGTCGGTCATTGGTCTGCCATGTGCGTGCCCGGCCAGACGGCCTGCGGCGTTGAAGTCTTCGCTTTGACGCATATCGTTTCCCAAAACCGGAGCCACTTTTGGGCGATCTGCGTTGATGATCTGGAAAAGCGCGAGAGGCCGCGCGCAAGATTCCCGGCGGCTCCGGCGACCCTCAGGCCGCCCGGAACACCGGGCCGGTAATTCGTATCGTCAGCGCGTGAAGGCGCGAAAAGCTCGTCATTGGTGGGCTTTTAGCGGAGATAGGCGCAGGAATAAAGCGTCTCTCGTTCGATTCCGTTACATCGTAAAATCGAAGCGGTAGGTGGTCGACACGCCGATCATGAACTGGTTGCGGTCGCCGCGTTCCCTGACCAGGCTGGAATCGGCCGCCGGTCCCATCAGACGCGAATATTCACCGAACAGGCTGGCGGTCATCGGCTCGGTCACCTTCCAGGTTATGGCGCCACCGAGGCCGGTCGATTTCAGGCCGCCGCCGGGATGGTATTCGCTGAGGCCCGAGGCCACCGCTTCCTGCGCGTCGACGCCGTAATAGGCGTCGAAATACTTGGCCGAGGCGAACGACACACGCGGGCCGCCCGAAATCCTGATTGTTGGCGTCACATCGTAGAAGGCGTCGGCGGCGATGTCGACGACAAAGCCGTTATGGGCGCGAATGCCGTGGCGCAGTTCGGCGCGGGCGCGCAGCCAGTCGGTCGGATAGAACTCGAAGAAGCCGCCGACCTCCCCGCCCCAGCGCACCGGATCGAGGCCCTTCAGTTCATCGGCATTGTCATCGTCACGGGAAAACAGGAATTTGCCGGTCAGACCGGCGCGAACGCCGCCATCGTCGACCAGCGCCAGCGAGATGTTGTCGTTGCGCGAGGTGAAGCGGGCCGCCGGTCCGGCCTTGCCCAGCGAGATGATCGGCGAGCCGCTGAGCAGGTACTTCTTGCCGCCCTCGAAGTTCGGCGCGATCATGCCGGTGGCGCCGACGGTCAGATACCAGTCGCCGGACAGCCAACTGCCCTCGCCCGCATTGGCGGCGCCCGCGCCACCCAGCAACGCAGCGGCCAACACCATAGAGATTCTTCCGACCGGACTCATGGCCACTCCACTAACACAACGCACGCGGTTGCCGATGACAGCTTTTGACGGTCGTTTGGTAAAATTTGATTTAAACCCGAGACATCCGATCGCGGTTTGCTGTGCTGCCGCTGTCGGCCATCGGCTGGACGTTGGCAGGCGCCGGGACTAACCTCCATTTGGCAGTATCCCGCAGCCTTGATGGAGACCGCGACAATGACCCTGCATGGCGACGCCTTGAAAACCGCGATCGAACAGACACGGACAAAATGGGGATGGTTCGTCGCGCTCGGCGTGCTGCTGCTTATCTTCGGCGGCATTGCCTTCGGCAATCTGTTCATCGCCACCGTGGCTTCGGTCTATGTCGTGGGATGGCTGATGCTGATGGCCGGCGTCATCGAGATCGTGCATGCCTTCGGCGTCAAGACCTGGAGCCGCTTCTTCTACTGGCTGCTCAGCGGGCTGCTCTATGCCGTCGCCGGATTTTTTGCCTTCGACAATCCGCTGCTTGCCTCGGCGGTTTTGACCTTCCTGTTGGCGATCGCGCTTGTCGCTTCCGGGGTCCTGCGGGCCTGGGTCGGCTTCAGCCACCGGCCCGAACGCGGCTGGGGCTGGATCGTCGCGGCCGGTGTCATCAGCGCGCTTGCCGGTCTGATCATCGCCATGGGCTGGCCGGTCAACAGCCTGTGGGTGCTCGGCCTGTTTCTGGCGATCGACCTGATCTTCCAGGGCTGGACCTTCATCGCCGTCGGCCTGGCGCTGAAAAAGTAGCCTAATTTAAAACGCCATGGCCGCGTCGAGATCGGAGAGCGGCTTGACGCCGGCGAGCAGCGCGCGCGCCTCGGCTTCATCGCGCTTCATCTGCGCGACCAGCGCATCCAGCCCTTCGAACTTCACCTCCGGGCGCAGGAAACCGAAGAAGGAAACCTGGCAGACCTCGCCATAGAGGTCGCCCGAGAAATCGAAGACAAAGGTTTCCAGCAGCGGCGCGCCATTGTCGTCGACGGTCGGGCGACGGCCGAAGCTGGCGACACCGTCGTGAAGCGTGCCGTCGGCGCGACGAAAACGGACGGCATAGATGCCCTCCTTGAGCGCAGCTTCCGCGGAAAGCCTCATATTCGCGGTTGGAAAGCCAAGCGTGCGGCCGAGTTGCTGGCCGCCCACAACCTCGCTTTCGACGGTAAAGCGATAGCCGAGCAGTCCTGCGGCCTCGGCAACCTCGCCCTTGCTCAGCAACCCGCGGATGCGGCTCGACGACACCACCTCGGCGCCCTCGTCACGAAAGGCGTCGACGAGCGTGACGCCGAAGCCGTGGCGCTCGCCTGCCGCCATCAGGTAGGCCGGGCCGCCTTGACGGTCCTTGCCGAAATGGAAATCGAACCCGGTCACGGCATGGGTGATGCCAAGGTTCTTTTCCAGCACATCGGTCACGAATGCTTCCGCCGATAGCGAGGCGAAGTCGCGCGTGAACGGCTGTTCGACGAGCGCGGCAAAACCCAGCAACGACAGGAGCCGCGCCTTCATCGGCGGCGGCGTCAGCACGAACAACGGCATATCCGGCCTGAAGATCTTTCGCGGATGCGGTTCGAATGTCAGCACCAGGGCCGGCACACCGCGCCGCCCGGCCTCGGCCAGGGCCCGCTCGAGCACCGCCTGATGGCCGCGATGGACACCGTCGAAATTGCCGATCGCCACCACGCCGCCACGCAATTCGGCGGGCAGCGGCGTGGTTGCCAAAATGTGCTGGAAGGCTGCCATCGTTACCTACCGCAGTCTGGGAATGACAGCCACCGGACGATACCCATGCTTTTCCAGGAAGATCGCCAGCCTTGCCAGATCCGGTTGCAATGCATCGCCATAGTCGCGTGCATGGATGCCGCCGGACACATAGAGAACGTCGAAGCCATTGTCGACCGCACCCTTCACGTCGGTCATCATGCCATCGCCGATGGCCAGCACTTGTGAACGCTCGACCGGCCGGCCAAGAATCTCCGCAACCTCCTTCATCGCGACGTTATAGACCGGCGCGTAGGGCTTTCCGGCGATCAATGTGCGGCCGCCGAGGTGGGCATAGTCGCGGGCCAGCGCCCCGGCACACCAGATGATGCGTTCGCCGCGCTCGACCACGATATCGGGATTTGCGCAGATGAAGGGCAGGTTTCTGGCGCGCAACCGCCGCAGAAGCTCGGCGTAATCCTCGGGCTTTTCGACCTCGTCATCGAACAGACCGGTGCAGACGACGCCAGACGCCTCGAATTCCTCGACAAGCTCGACGTCTAGACCGTCATAGAGGGTGAAATCGCGGTCGGCGCCGATATGGAAAATCCTGGCGGGGCCCTCAGCGATCAGGTCGCGGGTCACATCGCCTGACGTGACGACACGGTCGTAGGCCGATGGTGGAACGCCGATCGCGTTCATCTGCGCCACGACGTCGGCACTTCTGCGCGGCGAATTGGTGATCAGGACAACCGGGATTTCTGCCTCTCGAGCCCTCGCCAGCGCCGAGGCCGCGACGGGAAAGTGCCTCTCGCCATTGTGCACCACACCCCAGACATCGCATAGGATTGCCGAATAGGCCTTCGACACGTCTTCGAGCGAGCCGATGATTTCAGGCGAATCCGCCATGCCGTTTCCTTCAGTCATCTTCATTGCGAGCGCCGCGGCCGACGGTTCGCCGCAGCCGGTTCGGAATTAACCGAACCGCTCCGACCTGTCACCAGCTTTCGCCCGGGCCGCTGCGTATCGTCGGTTGAGCGGCACTTTCTCGATGCGAGATGTCCCACCGGCCGGCGAGGATGATGAACGAGGTCGCCGGATTGGTTAGCGGTTGGTGAAGTGCTGACCAAGCAATCGAGCGGTTTCCCAAACCCGTCCTTCAGCGTTTTGTGGAAAGTTGGCGTTTGATCCAGAATTCGCCGGCGGGGGCCGC
The DNA here is from genome assembly GCF_042682105.1 of Mesorhizobium calcicola. Lineage (NCBI taxonomy): Bacteria > Pseudomonadati > Pseudomonadota > Alphaproteobacteria > Hyphomicrobiales > Phyllobacteriaceae > Mesorhizobium > Mesorhizobium calcicola. Next base: position 80,758 of record NZ_JBHUGY010000001.1, on the reverse strand, counting down.
TGCAAGACATGCATGAACTTTGGCGCCGGTTCCGCCGCGATAAACGCGGCAACTATGCTCTTATGACGGTCGTTGCGATGATTCCGCTGATGGGCGGCCTGGCGATGGCGGTCGACTTCACCGAGATGAATCGTGAAAAGCAGGCGGTGGCGAATGCGCTCGACGCCGCCAACTTCGCCACGGCGCGCCGACTGACGGAAGGCGCGACCGACGACCAGCTGAGAGCCTATGCGCTCAACTTCTTCAACGCCAACCTCAACGACGTCAATCCCGCCAACGCGACGCTTAGCGTCACCTTGCCAAGCAACGCCAGCGGCGGCGGCCTGCTCAAGATGAGCGCACGGCTTGACTACAATCCCTATTTCTACCCTGTCTTCGGCCAACTCATCGGCAAATCCGAAACCGACGCGAACCAGAAGCTAAGCTTCAACGTCACCTCGGAAGTGCGGCTGAAGAACACTCTGGAAGTTGCCCTGGTGCTCGACAATTCCGGATCGATGACCAAGACCGGCACGGGCTCCGGGCAAAAGCGCATCGATCTTCTCAAGAGTGCGGCCAAACAGCTGGTCGACACGCTCGCCCAGCAAGCGGCAATGATCAAGCAGATCGACAAGCCGGTGCAGTTCGGCCTCGTGCCGTTTGCCGCATCGGTCAATGTCGGCCCCGGCAACGGCAACGCGTCCTGGATGGACACCGAAGGCCTTTCGCCGGTATCGAACGAGAACTTCGACTGGTCGACGCTGAGCACGGCCGACAAATACGCCCAGCAGACCAACGGCATCTGGTACAAGCGCGGCTTCGGATGGGGTGCCGAGGAAGGCCAGATGCTGACGCGGTTTTCGCTCTACCGCGACATGAAGGTCGTCACCAACCACGAGCGCGTCGTCAGCAGCAAGCGCGTGGTTTGCGACGAGTACAACTCGAACAGCACCTGCAAACGCAGCCATGACGAGTATGACTACATCGATTCCTATGGTCCGTTCGCCAGTTGGCAAGGCTGCGTCGAGGCCCGGCCCTATCCCTACAATGTCAACGACGCTACGCCGTCCGGCGGCTCGGCGAACACCGGCATAGGGGTCGGCGATCCGGCAACGATGTTCGTGCCGATGTTCGCCCCGGACGAACCCGGCAATCATTGGAAGCTCACCCAGGATCCCGATGAGGCCATGCCGACAACCTATGGTGCCGTGAACAGCTGGTGGAATGACGACCCGACGAGCAGCACCGGCCAATCCCGGCTGCGCAACATGGCCAAATATTTCCAGCCGCGGCCGATCAATGCGCCGGCATTGCCGGCCGGCAATGGCCCGAACTACAGTTGCACCACCACCCCAATCACGCCACTGACCGATGTCAGCGTCGATGCAGGGCTCACTGCGGTCAAGGCCGCGATCGACCTGATGCAGCCGAATGGCGGCACCAATGTTCCCGAGGGCATGGCCTGGGGCTGGCGGGTGGTTTCGAGCAGCGAGCCGTTCACGCAAGGTCGCCCGGAAGCAGAGAGGGGCAACGACAAGGTCCTGATCGTGCTGACCGACGGCGCCAACACCTACTACACGCCTTCGTCGCTGAGCTATTCCGACCCTGCCGACTCGAAATCGACCTATGCGTCCTATGGCTATCTCCAGCCCGGCTACAACGGCACTTCGGTCGGCCGCCTGTTTCTGGGCACATCGAACGCCATTGGCCAGTTCGACTATTCGAACGGCAACTACACGAGCGCGCTCAACGAGCAAATGGCGACGCTTTGCAACAACGCCAAGGCAGCCAACATCATGGTGATGACGGTGGCGCTCGACCTGTCCACGACCAACACCGGCGATCAGGCGGCGATCGCGGCGCTGAAATCATGCTCGTCGAACTCGCGCTTTCGCAAGGATCCGACGGACGCGAGCAAGCCGGCCAAACTGTTCTGGAATGCGACCGGCGCCACCTTGTCGAACGATTTCAAGGAAATCGGCAACGAACTGTCGAATCTGCGCGTCGTCGGCTGACCGAAGGCACTGGCGCAATGGCTGGCGTCGCCATGCCCTTGCGCGCGCCTGCCGGGACAGGCACATGTCGGCAGCTCGCGGGATCGCGTCCACTCGCGGCGCATGGGGAACGAACATATGCCCGAAACCGCCAACCATCTCGCCTTCGCGCTGGTCTGCCTCGGCATGGTGCTGACGCCAGGCCCGAACATGATCTACCTGATCTCGCGTTCGCTGTCGCAAGGGCCAAAGGCCGGGCTGATCTCGCTTGGTGGCGTCGCGCTCGGCTTTCTCTTCTATGTGCTGGCAGCGGCGTTCGGCATCACCGCGCTGCTGCTCGCCGTGCCCTATGCCTATGACGCGCTGCGCTTTGCCGGCGTACTCTATCTCTTGTGGCTCGCCTGGCAAGCGGTGAAGCCGGGTGGGCGCTCGCCCTTCCAAGTGCGTGACCTGCCGAGGGACCGGCCGCGCAAGCTGTTCGCCATGGGCCTGATGACCAATCTGCTCAATCCGAAGGTGGCCGTGCTCTATCTGTCGCTGCTGCCGCAGTTCATCAGTCCCGGCAAGGGCCATGTCCTGTCGCAGCTTCTGGTGCTCGGCGCGACACAGATATCGATCAGCCTCAGCGTCAATGCCGTCATCGCGGTGACGGCGGGCTCGATAGCCGCCTTCCTCGCCGGCCGACCCCTATGGCTGGTCATCCAGCGCTGGATGATGGGGACCGTGCTGACGGCGCTCGCGCTGAAGATGGCGACCGACGCACAGCGCTGAGCGCGGATCCTTACATCGGCCGCCGGATTTGCTGCGCGCGCTCCGGCTCGACCACCTTGCGGTAGAGATGCCAGGTGGCATGGCCGAGCACCGGCATGACCACGGCGAGCCCGGCAAACAGCGGGATCGAGCCGATCACCAGCAACACGGCGACCGTCAGCCCCCACAGTGCCATCTGCAGCGGGTTTGCCATCACCGCGCGCGCCGAGGTCTCGATGGCCGAAACGGCGCCGACATCGCGGTCGAGCAGCAGTGGAAAGGCAACCACCGTGGTGGCGAGCACAACCGCGGCGAAGACGAAACCGGCGGCGTTGCCGGCGACGATCAGCGTCCAGCCCTTGCCGGTGGTCAGCACTTCGCGGACAAAGCCGCCGATCGATGCCGGCGGCTTGTCGCCGAACAGAGCAGTGTAGATCGACTGCGCGGTGTAGAGCCACAACAGGAACAGCGCCACCAGCATGATACCGATCACCACGATCGACGGAATCGCCGGCGAGCGGCGCACGTCGAGGGCATGCCGCCAGGAGGTGTTCATGCCGAGCTCGCGCCGGCGGCTGATCTCGTAGAGGCCGATGGCGGCAAACGGGCCGACGAGTGCGAAACCCGACATCAGGGGATAGATGAGCTGGATGGCGTTGGCGCCAGACGTCCATCGCGTCAGGATCAGGCCGACAATGGGATAGATCAGGCACAGGAACACGTAGTGCGATGGTTTTGCCCAGAAATCCTCGGCGCCGAGGCGCAGCGCATCCCTGAGATCCGCCGTGGTGATGCGACGCACCGTGGGCTGCACATGCATTCCGCGTGCGTCCGCCATGACATGAAAGCCGGCCATCACCTTCCTCCCGTGTGTCGGAGGCGGCCCACCGCCTGGGTGGCCGCCCGCAGCTGCCACTAGTAGATGCAGCACCATAGCCGATTTGCCAGGGATTGTCGCCGCGTCAATAGCTTGAAGCAGCTCCTCGTTGTGCTCATCCCTCCCAGTTCTCCCAGTCGCCTCTCATGTGGGTCGCCTCTCACATGGCCGTGCCTTGGCAGGCTTTCGTTCTGGTCACCCATTGTGCTGCATTTTAGCATTACGCATTTTAGTATTTCCTGAAATGGCGCGTTGAGACCCCTGGCGTATCACTGGGGCTTTACGGGTTTTGGCGAGGGGCGATGTTCGCATTGAAAGGCTTCTGCTCTTCGGAGCGCGGCAACTTTGCCATCGCGACCGCCGTGGCGATGCTGCCGATGATGATTGGCGTGGCCGGTGCCATCGATCTGGTCGGCACCAGCCATGACGCCGTGCAACTACAGAACTCCCTGGACGCGGCGGGGCTGGCCATCGGCACGAAGTTCTCTCCGGCGATGGCGGCTGGCGATGTTCAGCAGCTTGGGCTGCAATTCTTCGCCGCCAATATGAGCGCGGCCGACCAGCAGGAATATTCGGGCAGCGTCTCCGCTTTCACGGCAACGGCCAGCGGCAGCCCAAGCGCCTACTTTATCTCGCTGTCATCCAGCATAACCCGCCCGAGCTTCATCGGCGACTCGGCCCCCTGGCACGCCTACCGCACGGCCTCGGTCAAGATAAAACCTGGCGCGCAGGCCTGCGTGCTGGCGCTCGATCCACACGCGTCCGCTGCAGTGAACCTGCAGGGCTCGACCAATATCTCGATGGACAATTGCGTGATCGCGGCGAACTCGGACGCGCCCGATTCCGTCAACAGGGGCGGCTCCGCACTGGTTTCTGCAGGCTGCGTCTCAACTGTTGGCGGCACCAGCGGACTTTTGCCACCCAGCGCCAGTCTCACGTGCGGAACGCCGCACGAACATCAATACGCGTCTTTTGATCCACTGGCCGACGTCATTCCTCCCCCCTACACAATGTGTTTGCAGGTCCCGAACGGCAAAACCTACACGCTGTCGCCCGGCACTTATTGCGACAAGACATTGTCGGGAAATATCACGCTTGATCCGGGCGTCTACATCATGCGCGGCACCACCATCAAGCCCGGGGGGAACGGCAGCCTGACTGGCCAGGGCGTGACCATATTCCTCATGGAAAGCTCGCAGATCTACATAAATGCCAATGAGAATGTGAACCTATCCCCGCCCACCAGCGGCACGTATGCCGGCATCACCATTTTTCAGGATCACGGGAATACGTCTGCCTTGACGCTGAATGGCGGTGCAAATTCCTCGCTCAGCGGTTTCATCTACGCGCCCGACGCGCCCATTTCCTACGCCGGCAACTCTGACATGAGCGGCCAGGGCGACTGTCTCAGGCTTGTCGGCATGACCGTGCAGATGACCGGAAACTCATCCGTCAAGTCGGACTGCGCGGCGGCGCTTGGAAATCGCGCAATGTATGCCGACCGGATGATCACTCTGGTGAAATGAGAGACGCCTCCCAACGTTTGACCTGACGTCTCGGCGGCGCCGGCGGTGTTGAGCGTGCCGGCCCGTCTCGATCGACACATCGGCTGTGAAAACAGTGGCCGATCGGTTTGACGCCAGCATGATCGAGGCCGCGGCACGCAGGAAAAAGGCGTCGATTGCATATCCGCGGCATCGCCTTGCCCGGCAAAAGCCATGATCGCGACTATGTCAGGCGGGCATGAGCGTTGCAAAAATCGAGAATCAACAAGCAAATTTGAACAGGCGCGTGCTGCTCAAGGCTGCCGGCCTCGTCGCGCTGGCTGGGCTGGCCGCTTGCGCCACCAGGGTGCTGCCGACAGGCGAAGGCGCCGGCGTCTCCTCCTCCGCCACCGGCACGCTGGCCAGCATTCGCGCCTCGGCGGGGCTCGCGCCGCTGGTTGCCGACCCGCAGCTCGAGCAGGCCGCCCTGCAGCAGGCCGGCTACATGGCGCAGCGCCGTCGCATGAGCCACACCACCGGCTGGGGCAAGGATTTCGCCTCGCGCGTCAAGGGCAATGGCATTGCGGGAGCGGCTGCCGAGAACATCGCCGAAGGCCGTTTCGACCTGCAGAAGCTGTTCGATATCTGGGTGCATTCGCCCGGCCACCGGCGCAACATGCTCGACCCGCGCTTCACCCGCTTTGGCCTCGCCTATGTGCGCGACGGCAGCGACGACGCTCTGCGCTACTGGAGCCTTGTACTCGGGAAATAAAGTTCTGCTCGCGGCCTATTTGGTCGTCGCCTTGAATTTTCCCATCAGGCAAGGGTCGGACAACACCTCAATCCATATGCGCGGCTGGTGCGCCACCGGCGGGCGCCTGCTTTGGCTTGCGCAGCAGGAAAACAAACGGGATGGCAATCAGCGTCATCACCATGAGCATTTTGAAGTCATTGACGTAAGAGATCATCATCGCCTGCATGTTGACCAAGCGATCCACCTGCGAAAGGGCCATCGGGTCGCCGCTTGCGGCCGCCGGCGAGACCGCCCACAGATTGGGGTTGAACGGATTGATGAAGGCGGAAAGCTCGGTGTGATTGACCTGCGTGTTGCGCACCAGCAGAACCGTCACCACCGATACACCGATCGACGAGCCAAGATTGCGCACCAGGCTGAACAAAGCCGTGGCATCGGTGCGGAAGCGCACATCGAGCGTGGCGAAGGCCACGGTCGACAGCGGCACGAACACCATTCCCATTCCCAGGCCCTGGATGACGCCAGAGCTGATGATCAGCCAGTTGTCCATCTGCGGCGTGAAGCTGGACATGGTGTAGAGCGATTGCGCGGTGAGGAGAAAGCCGATGACGACGAGGATCCTGGCGTCGATCTTGCTCATGAGCCGCCCGACGACGAGCATCGAAATCATGGTGCCGACACCACGTGGTCCTATGACAATGCCGATGGTGATGGTCGGATAGCCGAAGATGGTCGACAGCATTGGCGGCAGCAGCGACATGCTCGCCAGGATGAGCACACCCATGACGAAGATGAATGCCAGGCCGGTCACGAAATTGCGGTCGAGGAATATCTTGGGATCGATGAAGGGATGTTCCGCCGTCATCGTGTGGATGATGAACACCCAGAAGCCGGTCAGCGAAAGACCGAGCTCGATCCAGATCTCGATCGAGGAAAACCAGTCGACCTCGCCGCCGCGATCGAGCAGCAGCTGCAGCGCGCCGACGCCGAGCGATATCATGGCGAAGCCGAAGAAATCGAAACTGCGCACACGCCGGGCAACGGCCGGCAAATAGGCGGCCATGCCGAGGAAGGCAACGATGCCGACTGGCAAGTTGATGAAGAACACCCAGCGCCAGTTGAAATTCTCGGTCAGCCAGCCACCGAGCGTCGGGCCCAGAATTGGCCCCAGCATGATGCCGGCGCCCCAGATGGCCATCGCCTGGCCGTGGCGTTCCCTGGGATTGATGTCGAGCAGGAAGGTCTGAGACAACGGCACGATCGCGGCGCCGAACACGCCTTGCATCAGCCGGAAGAAGACTATGCTCTCCAGGCTCCACGCGATGCCGCACAGCATCGAGAACACGGTGAAGCCGACCACCGTCGTCAGGAACAGTTCCTTGCGGCCGAAGCGGTCAGCCAGCCAACCGGTGACCGGCGTCATGATGGCGGCGGCAACGATGTAGGAGGTCAGCACCCAGTTGATGTTGTCCGGGGAAGCGCCGAGATCGCCGGTCATCGTCGGCAGCGCGACGTTGGCGATCGTCGTGTCGAGCGCCTGCATGACTGTCGCCAGCATGAGCGCGACCGTGATCAGGCCACGATGCGGCACTTCTTTGAACGGTTCGGGCGTGCTCATGGCGTAGAACTTCCAGCAGGTAACAAAAACGTGTACAACGGGTTTCCGGGCGGCAGAGCCTTCCGTTGAGAGACCCTCATCGCGGTGGGACGCGATTTATCGATGTGGGGGTTACATCGACCGAAAGTCTCTGATGAGCGGATGCCTGCCGCCCGGAAACATGAGGACCGACGGGTCCGTGTCGAAGATTTCAGATCTCGGTCAAGTCGCGATGCGGCTCGGCCCAAACGCTGATCCTTCTCACCCCTCCCATCAGACCAATCCCTGCTACTCGCTTGCGCCCACTTGGTCCCCGTGGGCTTCTGTCGACTTTACTTCTCCGCCTCGCCAGCTGTGGCATGACCGAAAATGGCGGGAAACCCGCGGGCGACGCCGGTGTCGACGGTAACGCTCGCGCTCATACCGGTGCGCAACGCCATCTTGGCGTCGGCATCGGTTAGTTCCAGGCGCACCGGAATGCGCTGCGTGACCTTGACCCAGTTGCCCGTGGCATTCTGTGCCGGCAGCAGCGAGAACTCGGCTCCCGTGCCGGCGCCGATCGCCTTGACCGTCGCCTCGAAGGTGCGCCCCGGATAGGTATCGACCACGATCTCGGCCTTCTGACCCGGCTTCATGTGGGTGAGCTGGGTTTCCTTGAAATTGGCCTCGATCCACGTGTCGCCGGTCTCGACCAGCGAAAACAGCGGCGTGCCGGAACCGACATACTGACCGACCTTGAACGACGAAGCCTGGCTGACGACGCCGTCGGCCGGCGCCTTGACCGTGGTCTGCGCCAGGTCGTAGGCCGCCTTGTCGCGCGCGGCGAGCGCGGCCATCACGGTCGGGTGCTTGTCGGTCTCGATGTCGGGATTGCCGCCAAGTGCTGCCTTAGCGCTGATGATGCCTTGCTCGGCAACGGCCAGCTGCTGCTTGGCCTTGTCGAGATCGTTCTTGGCCTGGTCGAGCGACGACTTGGCGTTGATGCCCTTCTGGGCAAGGTCGGCGGCACGGTCGAACTGCGACTGGGCGAAGTCGACCTCACTGGCATCGGACTTTTGCTGAGCCATCGACTGGCCATAAGCCGCGCGCAGCTGCTCGACATTGAGACGCGCGCCTGCCACCGCCGCGTCGGCCTGGGCCAGTGCGATCCTGTAGGGCTCGGGGTCGATGGCAAACAGCAAGTCGCCCTGCTTGACCAGCTGGTTGTCGCTGATGTCGACCTTAACGATGCGGCCCGCCGTGTCGGATGCGATCGACACCTTGGCCTGTTGCAGATTGGCGTTTTCCGTCTCCTGGTAGCGGCCGCCAGTGACCCAGACGTAACCACCACCGACAGCCAGCGCCGCAGGCAGCGCAAACATCAGCAGGGAGCGGCCGAGCTGGCGCTTTTTCTTCACCGGCGCCGGGGCCGGCTGCACCGGGGGAGCAACCGCCGCCGGGGCCGCGGCCGGCTGCGCCGGCGCTTCCATTTCCAGTTCGGTCACCTTCTCGTCTATCTTGGCTACCGCGTTCATGCTGCTGTGCCTTCTGTATTCTTCACTTTTTCAACGGACGGCGTCTCGTCGTCAGTCAGGTTCCGGACCATCGCCTCAAGCCCCTCGATGAGGACGCGACGGGCTTCCGGCTTCACGCCGACCAGCGAATCCTCATAGACTTCGCCGGCAATGCTCTTGATCACGGCGTAGGCGTCGCTCGCCTTGGGCGTCAGGAAGATCATGCGGACGCGGCGATCGGCGGCGTCGGAACGGCGCTCGATCCAGCCACCCTCCTCCATGCGGTCGACCAGGCGCGAAACGCTGATCGGCTCGATTTCGAGCAGTTCGGCCAGCCGCGCCTGCGCGACACCATCTTCCTTGGCAACGCGGACCAGAAGCCGCCATTGCGCCGAAGAAAGTCCCAAGCCGCTGGCTCTCGCCTCGAAGCGCTTGCGCATCAGGCGCTGCACGTCGTGGATCAAGAAGCCCAATCTGTCTATGCCGTCGGAAACCATGAGCGGCATATATAATAAGCGTGCTTACTATTCAAGATGCCGCGTTGCACCAGAAGCAGGCAAATGTGCATGACAGCCGTGCTTCGCAATCATGGTTAGCGATTGGTGAACGTCTGGCCGGTGGCCACGCCAGTCGGCATGACCACATGCAGCGCATCAGGTGCGCGCATGGGCGAGGCGCCGCTTCGGGCGACCAAGGCGCTGGTCGAGTATGACAGATTGATGTACAGCCGCAGGACAGGATCGGGGGATCAACGAAATGCCGACGCTTTACGCTCTCAAGCCGGCTTTCCAGGGAAGACTACGGCCGCTGGTCAATCGGCTGGCGGCATCAGGCGTTACCGCAAACAGCATAACCATCCTGGCGGCCGTGATGTCGATCGCGGCCGGAACGGCCATCGCGATCCTGCATGAACGGCGTTCGCTGCTGCTGCTCATTCCCGTAGTGATGTTCGTGCGCATGGCGCTGAATGCCGTGGATGGCATGCTGGCGCGGGAACACGGGCAGGCCTCGACGCTCGGCATGTATCTGAACGAATTTTGCGACGTCGTTTCGGACCCTGCACTGATCTTGCCGTTCGCCGCCTTCGCACAATTCAATCCATGGGGTGTCATCGCCTTCGCCCTCACCGCCGTGCTGACCGAGTTCGCGGGCGTGCTCGGCATCGCCGCCGGGATCGGGCGAAACTATGCCGGGCCGTTCGGCAAGAGCGACAGGGCGCTGGCGCTGGGCGTGGTCGCCGTGCTGTGCGCCACCGGGCTCTGGCCGCAGTCCATCGCGCCGCTTGTGTTTCCGGCCATGGCAACGCTTTCGCTGTTGACCGCCATAAACCGGATACGCGCCGGCCTTAATGGCAGCGCCAGCTAAGCATCGAGGCTTCGCGATGACGCCAGAGGGAAAGACCATGATGCACGAACCGATCGCCGCCACGGCTGCGGAAAGCCTTGAGCGACAAGCGCAAGAGCGTGTTTTCCGCAGCCATGACGGGACGGAGATCTTCTACCGGTTCTGGCCGGCAGCTTCCGCCAATGCCAAGGGCGCGGTGGTGCTCTTCCACCGCGGCCACGAGCATGGCGGCCGCATGGCCCATCTCGTCGACGAACTGCGGATGCCGGACCACGCCTTCTATGCCTGGGATGCCCGCGGCAATGGCCGCTCGTCCGGCGAGCGCGGCTATGCCCCTTCCTTCTCGGCCCTGGTGCGCGACATCGACTGCTTCATGCGCGAGATCGCCGCCAGGGACGGCTTCGCCACGCAGGATATTGCGCTGATCGCGCAATCCTTCGGCGCCGTGCTCACTGCGGCCTGGGTGCATGACTATGCGCCCAAGCTGCGTGCCATGGTGCTGGCCTCTCCGGCCTTCTCGGTCAAGCTCTACGTGCCCTTCGCCAAGGAAGGCATCGCGTTCTGGCAGAAGGTCAAGGGCCGCTTCTTCGTCAATTCCTACGTCAAGGCGAAGTTCCTGACCCATGATCCCGTGCGCATCGCCTCCTTCGAGAGCGATCCGCTGATCACGCGACCGATCGCCTCCAACATCCTGGTCGAGCTCTACCAGCACGCGGCGCGCATCGTTGCGGACGCCCGCGCCATCACCGTGCCGACGCAGCTTCTGCTTTCGGGCAGCGACTGGGTGGTGCGCCACGGCCCGCAGCACGCGTTTTTCGTCAATCTCGGCAGCCGTACCAAGGAACGCCATGTGTTGCCGGGGTTCTTCCATGACACGCTGGGCGAGCGCGACCGGGCGCAGGCCCTCGACCTGATCCGGCCGTTCCTGGCAAAGCAGTTCGCCTCACCGGATGCGCCGGTCGACCTGAAGCAGGCGGATATCGCCGGCTACACGCGCGACGAGGCCGACAGGCTTGGCTCGCCGCTCGACCTTTTGTCGCCCAAGTGCCTTTACTGGGCATTCAGCCGTGCCTCCATCCGCATGGGCGCCTGGGTCTCGTCGGGCATGAAGGCGGGCATTACCACCGGCTTCGATTCCGGCTCGACGCTGGATTACGTCTACGAGAACGACGCGCGGGGTTTTACACCGCTTGGCCGCTTCGTCGACCGTATCTTCCTGGAAGCCATCGGCTGGCGCGGCATCCGCCAGCGCAAGCTGCATCTCGAAGAGCTGATCCGCTCGTGCCTGGCGACACTCAAGGCCGCTGGCCGGCCAGCGCACATTCTCGACATCGCCGCCGGCCATGGCCGCTATGTTCTCGATGCCATCGCGAAGAGCCCCGACCAGCGGGCGAGCGTGCGCCTGCAGGACTATTCCGACCTCAATGTCCAGCTTGGCCGCAAGCTGATCGCCGAGCGGCAATTGCCGGCCAGCGTCTCGTTCCAGCGCGCCGACGCTTTCGATGCCGACATGCTCGCCTCGATCGATCCGGCGCCCGACCTCGCCATCGTTTCCGGGCTCTACGAGTTGTTCTCCGACAACGCCATGATCGCCCGCTCGCTCGGTGGGCTTGCCCGCGCCATGCAATCGGGCAGCCTGTTGCTCTACACCAACCAGCCCTGGCACCCGCAGCTCGAGATGATCGCCCGCAGCCTGACCTCGCATCGCGGCGGCCAGGCCTGGGTGATGCGCCGGCGCACGCAAGGCGAGATGGACCAGCTCGTCGAAGCCGCCGGTTTCGAGAAGCTCGACCAGCGCATCGACCAATGGGGCATCTTCACCGTCTCGGTCGCACGGCGCCGCTGAACAGGATGGTGTCATCGTCTGCACCCACTCTGCGCACTGAGCCCTATGGCCGGGTGGTCGTCAGGGCAGCCCTTTGGCTGGCCTTCCTGGCACCGTTATTCTACCTCAGCTACGGCTTCGCCAACTGGCTGGCGTCGCGGCGCGACGACGTCGGCAGCATCGTGTTCTCCTGGGAGCACAGCATCCCCTTCCTCGCCTGGACCATCGTGCCTTACTGGTCGATCAACCTGTTCTACGGGCTGTCGCTGCTGCTCAACGACAACAGGCAAGGGGTCGACCGCCTGGCCGGGCGCTATCTCACCGCGCAGATCGTCGCCGTCGCCTGTTTCATCCTGTTCCCGCTGACACTGACGTTCGTGCAGCCTGCAACGACTGGCCTGCCGGGCTTCCTGTTTGCCGTGCTTGGCGGTTTCGACAAGCCGTTCAACCAGGCTCCCTCGCTGCACATCGCCCTTTTGGTGATCATCTGGGACCACTGGCGCCACCGGCTCGGCGGCCTCCTGCTGCCGCTCTGGCATGGCTGGTGCTTTCTGATCGGCGCTTCGGTTCTGACGACCTGGCAACATCATTTCATCGACATCCCGACCGGCGCGCTGCTCGGGTTCTTCGCCCTGTGGCTGTTTCCGCGCAAAGGCGAGTTGCCGTTTTCAGGCGCCCGGCTGACCAGCGATGCGAAAGCGCGCCGGCTGGCGCTGTTCTATGCGCTGGGCGCCGCCCTTGCGCTGGCCGGCGCCGCGCTCGGCTGCTTCTTTTTCGCCACAGCACTCATCCTGCTATGGCCGGCGCTCGCGCTGGCCATCGTCGCCTTCGCCTATGCCGGGGCCGGTGCAAAGGTGTTCCAGAAGAGCGCGGAAGGCCATGTGTCCCTGGCAAGCCACGTCCTGCTTTGGCCCTACCGGCTGGCCGCCAGGGTCAATGTCGCGATGTGGACGCGCAAGCTCCCGCCGCTCGTGGCCGTCAGCGACGGCGTCTTTCTCGGCCGTTTTCCCTCAGCAAGCGAAGCCACCGGCTTCGGCACGGTCATCGATCTTGCCGCCGAACTTGAAAAGCCGGCGGGAACGGATTGCCGCTGGATCAGCTTTCCGATGATCGATCTGTTGCCGCCGCCAGCGACGACACTGCAAGAGGCAGCCAGCGCGCTGGAGAGCGCGCGCCGCAACGCTACGGTGCTGGTCTGCTGCGCGCTCGGCTTCCAGCGCAGCGCCGGCGTTGTCGCCGAATGGCTGGTGGCCACCGGCAGAGCCAGGACGCCGACGCTTGCGCGCGAGATGCTGATGGCCACCGGGCGGCCTGCCCATCTTGCCGAGGTCACGGAGCGGGCGGCGTCATGACCGACAATGCCTACCAGGAAAGCGCCGATCGCTTCGCCCGCATGCTGATGAAGCAGGCCGCATGGCCAGCCGCGGTTGTGGTGGCCGCCACTGTTCTGGCGCCGCTGGCTGCGTCTGGACGCGGCGCCTTCGAGACCTTGCGTGCGAGCACCGCATTGTCAGTTTCAGCCGCAGGCGCGGCTGCCGTGTTGGCGCTATCGGCGCTTCTGGCGTTCGATGCGTTTTTGTTCCGCTTGATGGCCAGCTACGATGACGAGGCTTCCGGTGGTGCCGCTGTGGATGACATATTGGCGCGCATGCGCCTGAAGTCGTCCCCCTCCACGACACGCTCGCTCCAGGACCGCATGGCCGGTACAAGCCGCTTGTTGTTCAAGCAGCGCGCCGCGCTCGCTTTGTTTGCCGCTGCGTTGCTGACGGCGGGGTTTTGGGCGCCGCGATGAACAAGCTTTCGCTCAAGACCTTCACCTTGCTGCAGACAGTAACCTCCGTCGGTCTTTCGGCGCTGGCCTGGGTGGTGACCGGGGTGCGTCCGATCTGGAATGGCAGCCTGCCGTCCGACCGGCAGCGCATCTATTTCGCCAATCACACCAGCCATGGCGACTTCATCCTGCTATCGGCCTGCCTGAGCGAAAAGGAGCGCGCGATCACCCACGCGGTTGCTGCCGGCGAATACTGGGGAAAGTCGTGGCTGCGCCGCTTCATCGCCGAGGACATGCTGTCGTCGGTGCTCATCAACCGGCAATGGACCAGGCCGGAGGAAAACCCGATCGAGATCATGCTGTCGGTTCTCGACCAGGGCCACTCGCTGATCCTGTTTCCCGAGGGCACCCGCAACATGACCGAGGAGCCGCTGCTGGCCTTCCGCTCCGGGCTCTACAATCTGTCGATGGCGCGGCCTGAGGTCGAGCTGATCCCGTGCTGGATCGAGAACATGTCGCGCGTGCTGCCCAAGGGCCAGTTCCTGCCGGTGCCGCTGCTGTGTCGCGTCGTTTTCGGCGCGCCGGTGGCGGTGGCCCCGGGCGAAGAACGCCGCGCCTTTCTCGAGCGCGCCCACGCCACGCTTCTGGTGCTCAACCCGCGCCCCGAGCGAGACGATTGATGCGCCACGAGATCTCCATTCTGATCGTCGGCCTGCTGGCCGTGCTGACGACCGCCAGCATCGTCGCCGCCATACTTTCGGCGCGGGCGCCAAAGCCGCTCAGTTCAACGCTGGTCAATCTCACCCAGCGCATCAACGCCTGGTGGGTGATGGTGGCACTGATGACGGTCGCCTTCTTCTTCGGCCGCTACGGCATGACCATCCTGTTCGCGCTGATTTCGTTTGCGGCCCTGCGCGAATTCGTGACGCTGACACACACTCGCCGCAGCGACCATTGGGTGCTGCTTGGCATGTTCGGCATCATCATCCCGTTTCAATACTGGCTGGTGTGGACTGCCTGGTACGGGCTCTTCGTCATCTTCATTCCGGTCTACTGCTTCCTGCTGATGCCGGCCATCACCGCGCTGCATGGCGACACCGAGCGCTTCCTCGAGCGTATCGCCGCGCAGCAATGGGCGGTGATGATTTCGGTCTATTGCGTCAGCCATGTTCCGGCGCTGCTGACACTCAATGTACCGGGCTTTGAAGGCCGCACCCTGTTGCTGATCGCCTTCCTGATCATCGTCGTGCAAGGCAGCGACGTGCTGCAGTACATCTTCGGCAAGCTGTTTGGAAAACACCGATTTTCGCCGAACGTCTCGCCATCGAAAACCTGGGAAGGCCTGATCGGCGGACTGGTGTCGGCGAGCCTGCTCGGTGCGCTGTTGTCGTTCGTGACGCCGTTCTCGCCGCTGCAGGCGGCGGCCGTGGCCTTTGTCGCCTGCTCAATGGGTTTTCTGGGCGGGCTGGTCGCCTCGGCCATCAAGCGCGACCAGGGCGTCAAGGATTGGGGCCATCTGATCGAAGGCCATGGCGGCATGATGGACCGCACCGACAGCCTGGTCTTCGCTGCCCCGGTCTTCTTTCACATTGTGCGCTATTTCTGGACGGTCTGAGAGCCTGTTTGGAAACTCTACTCCGGCGGCCATCTGATGGTGGTTTCTGCGCTTCCGGTGCTCACGGACCCAAATGTCCGCTCCGCTCCGGTTCTCGAAACC
The DNA here is from genome assembly GCF_042682105.1 of Mesorhizobium calcicola. NCBI lineage: Bacteria > Pseudomonadati > Pseudomonadota > Alphaproteobacteria > Hyphomicrobiales > Phyllobacteriaceae > Mesorhizobium > Mesorhizobium calcicola. The sequence goes on along the minus strand of NZ_JBHUGY010000001.1, from coordinate 65,173 downwards.
ACCATCATATGGCTCGCCAGAGTGACTTTCGAAACAAGCTCCGAACCGGCGAACTCTTGCCCACTACGACTAGGCTGACCCCGATCAGAGCCGGTTGCGGACGAGCATGGTGACGACGAAGAACGCGCCGACCGAGCTGGTGATGATACCGATCGGCAATTCCTGCGGCGGCAGCAAGGTTCGCGCGAGAAGGTCGCTTGCCAATAACAGCACCGCGCCGAAGACAGCGCAGCTGGCAACCAGGCGCAGATGCAGCGGACCGGAGAGCGGCTGCGACAGATGCGGGATCATCAGCCCGACGAAGCCGATGACGCCGGCGACCGAGACCAGGACCGCCGTCGAGAACGCGGCGACGAGAAAGGTCATCGTGCGCATCCGCGCCACCGGCACGCCAAGGCTTTCGGCCGCATTTTCGCCGGCCAGGAAAGCATCGAGCCGGCGGTGGTTCCACAGCGCATAGGCCAGAATGGTTCCGGCACCCAGCGCGCCGAGCCAGACATTGTCCCAGCGCGCCAAGCCAAGACCGCCCATCGTCCAGAACAGCACCGAATGGGCAGCGCGCTGGTCGCCGGCAAAGACCAGATAGTTGGTCAAGGCGGTAAACATGAACGAGACGGCAAGGCCGGCGAGGATCAGCCGCTCCGGGCCTTGCCCCCTCACCCGCGCGACCAACAGCAGGACGACGCCCGCAGCCAGTATGCCGCCGGTGAAGGCCGCGACCGGCAGCGTCCAGATACCAAAACTGTCGCCGAAGACGGTGATGACGGACACCGCGCCGGCAGCGGCTCCCGACGACAGGCCGAACAGGAATGGATCGGCAAGGTCGTTGCGGGTTACCGTCTGCAGCAGCGCACCGACAATGCCCAGGCCGGCACCGACACAGATGGCCAGGATCGTGCGCGGCAGCCGCAGATCGACGACGATCTTGCCGACCGGCCCGGACACGTCGTGCCCGCCGAGCCCAATCGCATGGCCGAGCGCAGCAACGACGTCCGTCAACGGGATCAGCGTCGAGCCATAGGCGATCGACAGCAAGGCGAGAGCGGCGATCGCCGCCGCTCCCAGCATCATGGCCAGTGCGAATGTCTTATGTCGCAAGCCTGGAAGTGCGTCGCATTCATCTGGACTCATGCGACGCACTTCAGGACCTTTTCATGCAGGTCGTTGCCCCAAAACCGCTGCGCACTTTTGGGCGACATGCGTCAAAACGCTTCCGGATGCATCGCCTTGGCGATCTTGTCGATGGCTTCGATGTTGGCGGGTCCAGGCGTCAGCTCGGCATAGCGCAGGGCGACGAAACGCTCGTTCTTGACGGCGTCCGTTTCTTTCATGGCCGGATGCGCTATCAGGAAGTCGAGCAGTTTCTTGTAGCCGCCGCCGTCCTGGTAATCGAGCAGGATGAGGAATTGCGGATTGCGCGACGCCACGGTTTCCCAATCCGTATTGCCCCAGCTGGTGTCCATGTCGGCCATGATGTTGTCGCCGCCGGCGGCTGATATCATGGCGCTCGGAATGGCGAACCTGCCCGCGGTGAACGGCTTGTCCTCGCCGGAATCATAGAGGAACACCCGCGTGCCCTTGCGGTCGCCGACCTTGACGGTGATGTCTGCGAGCTCAGTCTTCCAGGATGGCGGCGCGGCGCGGTTCGGAACCTCGAACACCGTCAATTCGCGGTCTTCGGTCGGATGGCGCAAACGAAAGACGTCGACGCCGAAAATCTGGTGGATCAGCTGTTGGGTCAGCGCTTCGCGCGGCGCGGCGAACGCTTGCAGGCGGGCATTGTTCATCACCGCGACCCTGGTGGCGAAGGGTGCCACCAGGGCAAGATCGTGCAGCACCGCGATCACGGTCATGCCGAAGCCGGCCACGAGTTCGAGCAGTTCGCCGCGAGCGCGCGGGTCGAGATGATTGGTCGGCTCGTCGAGGAACAGGATCCTCGGCTCCTGCGCGATGGCGCGCGCCAGCTGGGCACGCTGGCGCTCACCTCCCGACAACGAACCGATGGTTCGCCCAAGCAGCGGCAGCAGACCGGTCCTGCGCAGTGCGTCGACGACAATATCGCGTTCGTCGCTCCTGCGCCTGCGGCCGGCGTGCGGAACCCGGCCAAGCTCGACATAGTCGATCACCGCCAGCCGCGGATCGGGCTGGTCGGTCTGACCGACCACGGCGATATGCAGCGCCCGCTCGGCGGCCGAAATCCTCTCCAGCCGGCGCCCGCCAAGCTTCACCTCCCCGGAACTTGGCCGCAGCATGCCCGACAGCATGCGCAGCAGCGTCGTCTTGCCGGCGCCGTTGGGACCGATGATGGCAAGGCGATCACCCACGGCCACCGAGAGGCTGACCTCATGGACCAGATCTCGGCCATTCGCCACGGCGCTCAGGTCACGCGCTTCGAGAACCGGCGCTGTTATCGGCAGTTGCCCGCCGGATCGCCCGGACCCGGGATGCGCGCCAGCGTCTTGCCGGCCAAGCCCGCCGGACGCTGTCCCGAATTGCACCAGCCATCGGCGAGCGAAGCATGGAGTCTGGCAAATCGCACGAGATCGCCGACATCGGCCTGCGCATCGATAGAGCCGAAGAGATAGGCGGCCTTGCCCGATGCCTGGAAGGCCACCGTCAAGGGCCGCGCGCAGCCGGCCATGCAAGCCACGCCCTCGACAGTGAAGCCATGCGCCGCCGCGGGTTCATGGTGGGCCGAGAGCCGGGAACGCAAATCGGCGCACAGGCTTTCACCCGACCTGATCCCTGTCGGAACGTCGCGGCAAAGCGTGCAGACAATGATGCGGTGAATACGATCGGTGTCGCCGTCCAACTTTCCGTCACTTTCCAAAACTGGCGACGGAAGGAAGCTGGCGAATCGGCCGACAAGACCGATGTCCATGTCTCCTCCCGGCACACCCCGTCCGGTTAACTCATGCTGATGGCAGGTCTCCTGGCTCGCGGGTCGTTGCGCCATCCTGCCTTCCCAGCCTTGCCGGCCAGTGGCATTTGTGGATTTTGCTCGCCGCTTACAGTTGCGGGGGCAGCCACGGCTTCGACCCGAACAGGCCTCACCGTGTTCCCTTTTCACCCCTTGCCTTTCAGCTTGGGGACCATCACCGGCCACCGTAGATTTCCGTCGATCGGGTCGCAACGATTCTTTTTCGACCAGACCTGCTACCGTCGAAGCAGGAGCCGGCGGCCTCGTCAGAAAACGCGCATATGCAACGCCCTCTTGTTATGTAATAACAGAACTCTTAGAGAGATACATCATGTCGCTGTCTGTCGTGATCATTTCGACTTGCCGGTGAGGGTTGCGAACGCGCGCAGGGCGGGGTCTGGAACCCCGCCCTGGATCGGACAATCTGAGCTTACTTGCCGGAGAGCTGTTTGGCGTTCTCGGGCGTGATCGCGGTGGTGTCGACTGTGACCGTCGAATCCACCGAGGTCGCACAATCGAGCAGAATCTTCTTCGACATCTCGATCGCTTCCTTGGCGCCAGTTGGATAGGTGAAGGTCGCCGCCCAGTCGCCTTTCGCCACCGCCTCGATGCCACCGGCCGGGCCTGGCAAGCCATCTGTGCCGATGATCTTGACGTCCTTGCCGGCGCCCTTGGCGGCTAGCAGCGCGCCGGCCGCCATCATGTCGTTCGAGGCATAAAGCACCTTGATGTCGGGGTGCGCCTGCAGCATAGCCGAAAAGGCGGTCTGGGCTTTGTCCGGCACCCAGTCGGCGGCCTGCTCGGCGACGACCTGGATCTTGGCATTCTCCTTGACGCCATCCTTGAAGCCGTTCAGCCGTTCGACTGCGGGCGTAGAGCTTGGCAGTCCTTCGAGTACGGCTGCTTCGCCACCATCGGGCAGCAGGGTCTTGGCAGTATATTTACCCGCCTCGAGCGCGATCTTGTAATTGTCGCCGCCGATGAAAGCGGTGTAGTCCTTGCCGGGATCGCCGACCGTCTTGCGATCGAGTTCGATGACCGGAATGCCGGCATCCATGGCGCGTTTGACCGCCGGCGTCAGCGGTGCCGCCTCGAAGGGCGAGATCAGCAGCAGATCGACCTTCTGGGTGATGAAATTGTCGACCTGCGAGGTCTGCGTGTTGACGTTGCCGGCGCCGTCGGCGATCTGCAGCGTGAAGCCCGGCACTTCCTTGGCCGCCGCGGTCAACTCGTCATTGACGTGCTGGCGATAGGGTTCGGCATTGTTGGCTTGCGAAAAGCCGATGATGAACTGGCCGTCCTTGGCGCAGGCCTTGACCATCGGGTCGGCAGCCTGGGCGGCTCCCGCGATGCACAGGCCAGCGCCTGCCAGAAGCGCGGCCCTGAGGGCACGCCTTTGTCTTGTGGTTTTCATACTCTCTCCTCCTCGTCGGGCCGGAGCCAGACCTTGGTTGACTTCCACTTGCTGCCGCCAACCTCCTAACGACCCAAACCCTCACGGCGGCGAACGAGGGATTGAAGCACTGCCGCCAGCACGATGATCGCGGCAGTCGCGAGCAGCTGCATGGCGGGGGTGATGTTGTTGAGCTGAAGGATGTTGGCGAGCGCGCCGAGCATAATGGTGCCGGCGACGGTGCCGACCATCGAGCCGGCGCCACCGAACAGGCTGGTGCCGCCGATGACCACGGCGGCAATCGCGGTAAGCTCGTAGCCCATGCCGTCATTGGCACTGCCAAAATTGAACTGGCCAGCATGCACTATGCCGGCAAGTGCGGCGGCAAAGCCGGTGATGGCGTAGACCGATATCTTGACCATCGACACCGGCACGCCGGAAATACGCGCCGCGCGCTCGTTGCCGCCGACGGCAAAGACATAGCGGCCGAAACGCGTCGTGTTGAGCACGATCGTGGCGATCGCGGCAAAGACGATGAACACGATCGTCGCCACAGGCACGGTGTTGTTGAACAGCCGCTCACCCAGCACCGCGAACACCGGTGGCGCCAGCCCCGGTCCGTCGCCATAGGAAATGTTGATGTACTGATTGCCCGACACGACCAGCGCCAGTCCGCGCGCCGCCTGCAGGCCAGCGAGCGTCACGATGAACGGCTCGAGCCGGAAGCGGCTGGATATGGTGCCCTGGATGACGCCGAAGGCGATGCCCATGACGAGCACCGCAAGGATGGTGGGGATGAGCCCGAAGCCGCCCGAGATCATCATCGATGCGGTGACGACGCTGGAGAGCCCGAGCACCGCGCCGACAGAAAGGTCGATGCCGGCGGTGATGATGACGAAGGTCATGCCAATGGCGATGATGCCGGTCTCAGACACGGCGCGAACGATATTGGCGATGTTGTCGGGGTTGAGGAACAGGATTTCGCCATGCCGGCGCGGCGAGAAGATGACGCCGCCGATCGCCACGACGACGAGGCCGATCAAGCTCTGGAAGCGCACCACCAAGGCTAGCGGATCGCGATGCACCCGTGCTGCGGCCACCAGGCCGCTTGCCTCCGAAATCTTCTGCTCAGACATCAGGCCTCCCTGCCATTTGCCGCGTTAAGCACTGTGTGCTCGTCGACGCCGCCGATGAATTCCGCCACGTTGCGCCCTTGGCGCAGCACCACGATGCGGTCGCACAGGCCGATCAGCTCCGGCATCTCGCTGGAAGCGACCAGAATGCCGAGGCCCTGAGCCGCCAGTTGCCGCAGCCGCGTGTAGATCTCACCCTTGGCGCCGACATCGACGCCGCGCGTCGGTTCGTCGAGCAGCAGCAGCCGGGGATTGCCGAGGATCTCCTTGGCGAGCACCACCTTTTGCTGATTGCCGCCCGAAAGCGCGCCGACCGCGATGTCGGGGTTTTTCGGCCTGATATCGAACTGGCCGAAGGACTGCTTCACCGCGTCCGCCTGCCGGCGCGCCGACATCAGCCCGAAGGGTGAGATGCGCCGGATCACCGACATGACAAGATTGAGGCTCACCGCCATCCTCAGCATCAGGCCGCTGCCGCGCCGATCGTCGGTGACGAAGGCGATGCCGGCGTCGCGTGCGGCCTTGATCGAATCGAGCTTCACCTGGCGGCCGTCGACCGCGACATCACCCTCCCAGCGACCTGCAAGGCCGGTCCCGTAGAGCGCGCTCAAGAGCTCGGTACGCCCTGCCCCCATGATGCCGGCCAGCCCGACGATCTCACCCGCCTTGACGTCGAGTGAGATGCCTGTCGGCGGCTGCCATCCAGCGCTTTCATGGGCGAGCCTGAAGCTCGCATTGCGCAGGCTGAGCAGCGTCTTGCCAGCCTCCCTGGTGCGTTCGGGATAAAGCTCATTCAGCGGTCGCCCGACCAGAAGGCGCACCAGCTTCGCCTGCGGAGCATGCGGCTCGGTGACGCCGGCGACGCGACCGTCGCGCATCACCGTAACCCGGTCGGCGATCTGCGGCACCTCTTCCAGGCGATGCGAGATATAGACGATGCCGACGCCGCTGGCGGCGAGCTTGCGCATGATGTCGAACAGCCTTTCGACCTCGCCCACCGTCAGTGCCGCCGTCGGCTCGTCCATGATCAGCACGCGCGAGGCGTAGGACAGCGCCTTGACGATCGCCACGACCTGGCGCTGGCCGATCGACAGGTTCGCCACCATGCTGGCGGGATCGATGGCAAGCTCTATGGCTTCGAGCCGCTTGCGGGCCTCGCTGCGCATCGCCGGCACGTCGAGGAAGCCGCCCGGCCGCATCAGTTCGCGGCCGAGGAAGAGGTTGGCCGCCACGTCGAGCGTCGGCACCAGGTCGAGCTCCTGGAAAATGGTGGCGATGCCGGCCGCCTGCGCTTCACGCGGGTTGTTGAAGCGCACTGGCTTGCCGTCGATCTGGATGGTGCCCTCGTCTGGCGCATAGACACCCGACAACAGGTTCATGAGGGTCGACTTGCCAGCGCCGTTTTCACCGAGCAGCGCGTGGATCTCGCCGGGATTGAGGTCGAAATCGACACGACGCAGCGCCTGGACGCCGCCAAAGCGCTTGACCGCGCCGGTGACCGACAGCAGCGGCGCACTCATGCCGGCCTCGCGCAGGATTGACGGACCTGCAGCGTGGCCCGCAGCCGCACCGCCTGCGGCTCCAAACCGGTGGATGCGATGCGGGCGCAGAGCAAGGCAGCCGCCTGTCGTCCGATCTCGGTACAGGGCTGCGCGACAAGCGTCAGGCGCGGCTCGAAGCAGTCTGCCCATTCGAAATCGTCGAAGCCGGCAAGCGAAAGGTCCGCCGGTATCGAAAGGCCTCGTTCGCGGATCGCCCGCACTGCTCCGATCGTCGTCATGTTGTTGCCGGTGACCAATGCCGTAGGCGGCGAAGGCAATGACAGGATGGCGTGGGTCGATGCCGTTGCGCTCGCCGTGTCGACGTTGTCCGGCGAGACATAGTGCGGCAGGCACTCAAGTCCATTGGCTGCCAGCGACAGGCGAAAAGCGTCGATGCGTTCGCGCGTCGTCGCCAGATCCGGCTGGCCGGCGATGTAGCCGATGCGTTTGTGGCCGAAGGAGGCGACGTGATCGATCAGCGCGCGCATCGACGACTGGTTCTCGACGCCGATCTGGTCGAAGCGGTCGTCGGCGAAGCGGTCGATGAGCACGCAGGGCAGCTTCTTCTCCGCCAGATAGTCAATGGCCCGCTGCGGCGCGCCCGACGGCGCCAGGATGACGCCGTCGACCCGCCGCTGATGGAAGGCGCGCACCACCGAAAGCTCGCGGTCGGGATCCTCCTGCGTGTCAGAGAGGAAGACCATGAGGCCAAGGCGCGCGCATTCAGCCTCCACCGCGCAGATAATGTCGGTGAAATAGGGGTTGGAGATCGCCGAGATCGCCAGGCCCACGCTGTTGGTCGAGGCCACTTTCAACGACCGCGCCAGCTCGTTGGGCTGATAGCCCATGGCGGCGATCGCATCATTGATGAGCTTTGCCTTCTGCGGCGAGACAAAGCGGGTGTGGTTTATAACATGCGAAACGGTCGAAACCGACACGCCGGCGCGGCGCGCGACCTCAGCCATTGTCGGCATGGTGACTCAAACGGAGTGCTGGCAAGCGCTCCTCCCTGATGATGCGTTCCAGTCCGCTCTCATTGGTCTCGGCGGATTTTGGGAAACCATAGTGCCATCGAAACGTTTGCGCAATCGCTTCGATGGCCATCTCCGCCAAATATCGTCGCTTATGAAAGATGGCCACCTTGCTGGATCCGCCAACTGCCTTCGTTCCGATTTGCGCTCAGCGCAATTTCGATCAAACTGACCGCACCGGGAGGCGACAACATGATCCGGCCAACGCGAGGAGAAAAATGAACCCGACCGAGAAAGCGCTGTGGTTCGTCGAGAGCCATCTGCCGGAGGCGGTCTCGCTCGACGATGTGGCGCAAAGCAGCGGCGTGTCGCGCTTTCAGGTAACGCGGGCTTTCGGCGCCGCAACCGGCCGCTCGGTGATGGGCTACATGCGCTCACGCCGGCTGACCGAGGCGGCGCGCAAGCTGGCTGGCGGGGCGCCCGACATCCTGTCGCTCGCGCTCGAGGCCGGCTACAATTCGCATGAGGCGTTCACCCGCGCCTTCCGCGACCAGTTCGGCACCACGCCGGAACTGGTGCGCGCGCAAGGCACGCTCGACAACCTCGATCTCGTGGAGCCGATCCTGATGGACCAGTCCTTTCTTGCCAACCTCGAACCACCGCGCTTCGAGACCAGCCGGCCGTTCCTGATCGCCGGCCTCGGCGAACGCTACAGCTGCGAAACCAGCGCCGCCATCCCGATGCAGTGGCAGCGCTTCGGCCCCTATATCGGCAACATTCCGGGCGAGACGGGCGACGTCGCCTACGGCGTCTGCGTCAACGGCGACGATGCCGGCAATTTCGACTACATTGCCGGTGTCGAGGTGACCGACTTTTCAGGCCTTCCCAAGGAATTTAGCCGCGTGCGGGTGCCGGCGCAGAAATATGCCGTCTTTGCCCACCGCGAGCACATCTCGACCATCCGACGGACCGTCAACACGATCTGGAACAAGTGGCTGCCGGCATCCGGTCACGAGATATCAGACGCTCCCGAATTCGAGCGTTATGGCCCCGAATTCGATCCGCGAAGCGGCAATGGCGGGCTGGAGATCTGGATACCGGTGAAGGCGTAATCGGGATCACGCCATCGGCAGCGCAGGCCAGCGATCGGTGATCCTGCCGCCGGAAAACACCGCGATCGACCCGAACTGCTGCAGCACGGCCTCGCTCTGCGTCGGGCGCAGGAAGGCGTAGTCGCCGGGCTTCGCGGTCGCATCTGCCGGCAGGCCCATGAATTGCTGGTTCGAGGAGAACCCAAGCAGGCCGTTCGCCTTCATGCCTTGGGGAAATACCGGCTCGGCCATCCACTTGCCGCCGTAGAGATAGCAGCCCTTGCGCGGAAAGCGGCCGAGCGCCCGCAGCAGGCGGGTGACGGCCGGCGGGCCGGGCAGCATCGGCTCGACCACTTTCAGGATCGACGTGGCGATAAAGGCCGCTGGCTGGAAGCCATCAAGGCCGGGCGTATCGAAATCGCTCGGCAGCACAAAGGCCGAGCCCATCGACACATCGTTGGCGGCGCTGCCATGATGAAGCAGCGCGGTCTTGCTGCCGCCGATGTTGAGGATACGCCGCTGGTCGGCACCGAGGCACGCGACGAAGGCGGCAGCCCGTTCCGAGGCTTGTCCCAGCGCCTTTACCGGCCCGCCGAACAGGCCGGGAATGTGCGGCGCATGCGCCTCGTAGGCCATGACGCCTTCGCAGCGCAGCCGCTTATGAGCCGGCAAAATACCCAATGCCTGCGACAAGGCCTCCGGGCTGGCAAACCCGCCGCGATGCAGCCCGACATCGATCTCGAAGGCGATGCGCAACTCGATGTCGAGTTCGTCCGCAAGCACGCCATACTCGGCCAGCCTCTCCTTCGTATCGATCAGCCAGCAGACACGCGACCACCCGGCATCACCTTTCGCCAGTACAGCCCTTGCCGCCCCGATCGGCATCGGCTTGCCATACAGCATGTCGGCGTCGGGAAACGCTTTCAGCACGGCTTGCGTGATCGGCGGATGGAAAGTCATGAAGCGATTGCCGCCGAGCGCCTTGGCGATGTGCGACAGCAGCGGCAGGCAGGCGAGCGACTTGTCGACCAAGCGTACCGCAAGGCCGGGATCAAGCCTCTCTTTCACCAGGACAATGTTGCGGTCCAGCCGGTCGCGATCGAGCAGCAGGCAGGGCTGGAAGATACCGGCGTCCTTCAACGCGTCCGACAGAGCGGCGAAATAGGCGCTCATCGTTCGATGCCGAACAGGCCGGCCATGTAAGGCGAGACGAAGCGGTTCTGCGGATCGATGTCGCGGCGCACCGCCATGGCGTCGTCCCAGCGCGGATAGAGCTTTTTCAAATCCGCCGCCTGCAGGCTGTGCATCTTGCCCCAATGCGGCCTGCCGCCATATCTGCGGAAGATCGGCTCGGCCGCCCGCATGAACGGCAACGGATCGTTTGCCGCGTCATGGTGGATGGCGATCGAGCAGGTCAGCCTGTTGTAGAATGGCGAAAGCCAGAACCGGTCCGGGGCGACCGAGCGCACCTCCATCGGGAAATAGACCTCGGGAAAGCGCTTCTCGGTCAGTTCGATGATTTCGACCAGCGCCTTCGGCCCCTCCTCGAACGGCAGGTGATATTCCATCTCGTTGAATTTGGTCTGCCGGTCGCTGGCATAGACGTTGAGCCAGTCCTGCACATAATCCTCGGCCGGCACTTTCGCGACGGCGTCGCGGATCAGCCTGCGGCGGAGCGCCGGCAGCCAGGCGAGCCCGGCACGCAACCGGCGCAGCGTCCTCAATCCTGCCTCGTCCTCTTCTGGTGGTCGCGGGGTCGGTGTTGCTGTGCTGAAGTCGCTGGCGATGAACTGCGCGTAGCCGGAAAACGGAATGTAGTAGAATTCGGCCGAGCGATGCGCGGCCATCATCGTTTCGAAATCGCGCAGCATGTCGGCGATCGGCAGCACCCATTTGCGGCGGCGCAACCGGTAGGTCGCAATGTTGTTCATCGTCACTTCGCTCAGAACGCCGAAGGCGCCAAGCGCGACGCCGATGGCATGCATCATCTCCTGATCCCCTGCCCGCTTGAAGTCGCGGAGTTTGCCAAGCCCGTCGACGATCTGCACCGTTTCAAGCTGCGTGTGGTAGGCGCCGAGCGTCGGTCCCGAGCCGTGGGTGGCGGTGCCGAGCGCGCCACCGATCGCCTGGCGGTCGATGTCGCCCATATTGGGCAAGCCCTGGCCGATGCCTTGCAGGATGTGCATCAGCGAGCCGAGCCGGGTCCCTGCCCGTACGCGCGCCTGATGTTTTTCGGCGTCGTGCGAGACCAGCCCTTCCAGTCTCTCCAGGGACAGGATCGTGCCCTCGGATTTCACCAGCGGCGTAAAGGAATGACCGGCGCCGACGACGCGGACCGGGCCAGGTGCGGTGCGAACGAGATCCCCGAGTTCGCCGGCATCGGTAGGAGTGGCGATCAGCTTCGGCTCGGCGCTTACATAGCCCGACCAGTTGCTCCAGGATTTCGACATGTTGTCCTCCGCTCAGGCGACGGCGCGGCGACGCCGCGACACGAGGATGAACAGGCCGAGCAACGCGACACTGGCAGCGGCGCTGGCGGCGGCAAATTCCGGCACCGGGCGAAAATCCTTGCCGTCGATGAGCAGCGACGCCGCGATCGGCCCGATCGCCAGGCCAAAAAGCTGCGCGGCCGGCACCAGCAGCACGGCGGTGCGCGTCTCGTCGGCGGTGATCGCCAACCGGATCTGGTAGGGCACGATGAACAAGAGAATGAAGCCCATGACCAAGGCGGCGACCCAGAATGTCGCAAGACTCGGTCCGCTGGCGAGAACCAGGGAGCTGACGAGCGCGACGGCGCCGATCGCCGCGATGGCAGTGCGGTAGTCGATGCGCGCCTCGAACACGGTCGCCGTCATCGCGCCCAGGACCTGCACCGCGAGGCTGGCCGAGACGATCAGGCCGACGGTGCGGCCATCGATGCCGAATTGTGCGCCAAGCGGCTCCAGAAAGGCCCAGACCGCACCGAAGAACATGAAGTAGCAGAAGACCGACAGCAGCGCGGTGGTCGAAGGAACCGTCAGCACATTGGCCAGATCCTCTTCCTTCGGCAGGTCGGCATAGTCACCGGGGACGATGAAGGCGACCGCCAGCGACGCGATGCAAACAACGGCAAGAACGATGAAGCCGCCTGCCGATCCGGCCGCCGGGATGACATAGAGCGCCAGCAGCAGCGCAAGCGCGCACTGCGCCAGGGTCTGCATGGTGACGAAATAGCCGCCGATGCGCTCGGCGCGGCGGGAGCGAGCGATGAGTTCGGTGGCGACCGCCACAAGGCCGCCCTCCGCGAGGCCGGCCAGGGCGCGCGCGGCAATCAGCGTGTTGGCACTTGCCGTGTAGGCCGTCCATACATTCGCCAGCGCCAGCAGGAGCAGGAGGACCGCACTTTTCCAGCGCATGTTGTGGGCCGAAAGCAGCATCGCCACGATTGCCGAACCGATGGCAATGGCGATCATCTCGGCGGTGGCGACCAGCGCCAGTTCATCGCCGCTGACATGACCCTCGGTGTAAAGGGCGCCGAGCAGCACCGGCTGCAGGCCAAGGATGAGCAGACCGACCGAACCGATCCATAGGGCCGACGCGAGCTGTCCGCCGGTCGGATTGCCGACCAGCCAGTCGCCATTGCCAGTGTGCCCGGCATTTGTCGAAGTCAAAGGCGCCTCCCAACGTCCTTGCCGCGCGGCAAAAAAACTGACAACCTGTCAGCATTTCAGAAACTGATACTTGATCATATTTTTTGTCAACCGGAGTTTGGGAAACTCCTGCGAAAGATCGGTGCATGACGGAAGCAAGGCGAACAGCCACCGAACCCAGGCGCAAGCCCAAGCAGGAGCGCAGCCGCGAGCGCATCGACGCCATCCTGTCGACCACCATGCGGCTGATCGGTGAGAAGGGCATCGACGCCGTCACCATGAAAGAGGTCGGCATGCTGGCGGGCGGACCAATCGCCACCGTCTATCACTACTTCCCCAACAAGTCGGCGATCCTGGCGATGCTCTATGAGCGCTTCTCCGAGGTCAGCCGGGCCCGACTGACAGCGATCATCACCGACGTCCGCGAGGCCAAGGATGTGATCGTGGCTGCCGACCGGCTGCTTGACGACTATCACAGCCGCGTCGCCGGCGATCCGGCCATCCAGGATCTGCAGAACGCCATCCAGGCCGACAAGGCGCTCAAGAATCTCGACATCGCCGAGACCCGGCATCAAGCCAAAATGTTCTGCGACCATGTCATCGCCCTGCTCGAACCCGAGAAGCGCGAGCAGTTCGAACGCATCGTTCTGCTGATCTTCCAGCTAGCCGGTGGTGTGGTGCGCCTGGCGCTTGCCGAGGGCGAAGCGGAAAGTCGGCAAACCATCGAGGATTACCGGTCGATCATCCACACCCAACTGCGGCTCTTTCTCTAAGCTCCGCTCGCTTCGCCATCGCGTCGTCTGCTTGGGTTTCATTGTTTGCCGCAGGTTCTTGCCGCAAAACCGGGGAACACTTTTTTGCGGAACCTGTTCAGCGGTCGCGGCGACACTGCCCCATGCGAATTTCACGCGTTTGCGCAGCGTGTCGCGCCTTGACTCTGGCAGACCAGCGGCCTATTTCAGCGCCACGTTAGCACTCGCCATTGGTGAGTGCTAACCATATGTCCGGCGCCGCCGGACGGAGGAACTGTTCTCACCGTTCTCATCGAGGAAGAAAAAATGGCAAAGTCGAAGTTCCGCCCGCTTCATGACCGCGTGGTCGTTCGCCGGGTCGAATCCGAATCCAAGACCGCCGGCGGGATCATCATCCCCGATACGGCAAAGGAAAAGCCGCAGGAAGGCGAGATCATCGCTGTCGGTTCCGGCGCTCGTGACGAAGCCGGCAAGCTCGTCCCGCTGGACGTCAAGGCCGGCGACCGCATCCTGTTCGGCAAGTGGTCGGGCACCGAAGTCAAGCTCAATGGCGAAGACCTTCTGATCATGAAGGAATCCGACATCATGGGCATCATCGGCTGATATCAGCACCTTCCGTCAACTGAATTCCCGGGCTCAATCCAGGCCCCTGCCAGGAGTTAAAAATGGCTGCCAAAGACGTAAAATTCTCCCGTGATGCTCGTGAGCGCATGCTGCGCGGCGTCAACATCCTCGCCGACGCGGTGAAGGTCACTCTCGGCCCCAAGGGCCGCAACGTCGTCATCGACAAGTCGTTCGGCGCCCCGCGCATCACCAAGGACGGCGTCACCGTCGCCAAGGAAATCGAGCTTGAGGACAAGTTCGAAAACATGGGCGCGCAGATGGTCCGCGAAGTTGCTTCGAAGACCAACGATATCGCCGGCGACGGCACCACGACTGCGACCGTTCTGGCGCAGTCGATCGTCCAGGAAGGCCACAAGTCGGTTGCCGCCGGCATGAACCCGATGGACCTGAAGCGCGGCATCGATCTGGCCGTGACCGAAGTCGTCGCGGCGCTCGGCAAGGCTGCCAAGAAGATCAAGACCTCCGAGGAAGTTGCCCAGGTCGGCACGATCTCGGCTAATGGCGACGAGTCGGTCGGCAAGATGATCGCGGAAGCGATGCAGAAGGTCGGCAACGAGGGCGTCATCACGGTTGAGGAAGCCAAGACCGCCGAGACCGAACTCGAAGTCGTCGAAGGCATGCAGTTCGACCGCGGCTACCTCAGCCCCTACTTCGTCACCAACGCCGACAAGATGGTTGCCGAGCTCGAGGACGTCTACATCCTTCTGCACGAGAAGAAGCTCTCCAACCTTCAGGCCATGCTGCCGGTTCTCGAAGCCGTCGTGCAGACCTCGAAGCCGCTGCTCATCATCTCGGAAGACGTCGAAGGCGAGGCTCTGGCCACGCTGGTCGTCAACAAGCTGCGTGGCGGCCTGAAGATCGCCGCCGTCAAAGCGCCGGGCTTCGGTGATCGCCGCAAGGCCATGCTGGAAGACATCGCCATCCTCACCGGTGGCCAGGTCATCTCGGAAGACCTCGGCATCAAGCTCGAGAACGTCGGCCTCAACATGCTCGGCCGCGCCAAGAAGGTGTCGATCTCCAAGGAGAACACCACCATCGTCGACGGCGCCGGCAAGAAGGCCGAGATCCAGGGCCGCGTCGCCCAGATCAAGCAGCAGATCGAAGAGACCACCTCGGACTATGACAAGGAGAAGCTGCAGGAACGTCTCGCCAAGCTCGCGGGCGGCGTTGCGGTGATCCGCGTCGGCGGTGCGACGGAAGTCGAAGTCAAGGAAAAGAAGGACCGCGTCGATGACGCCCTCAACGCGACCCGCGCGGCCGTGGAAGAAGGCATCGTTGCAGGCGGCGGCGTTGCCCTGCTGCGTGCTTCGGCCAACATCAAGGCCACCGGCGCCAATGCCGACCAGGCTGCTGGCATCAACATCGTTCGTCGTGCGCTGCAGGCTCCGGCCCGCCAGATCGCGGCCAACGCCGGTGCGGAAGCATCGATCGTTGCCGGCAAGATCCTCGAGAACAAGGGCGCGACGTTCGGCTACAACGCCCAGACCGGCGAATATGGCGACATGATCGCCATGGGTATCGTCGACCCGGTCAAGGTCGTGCGCACGGCTCTCCAGGATGCGGCCTCGGTCGCCGGCCTGCTGGTCACCACCGAAGCCATGATCGCGGAGGCTCCGAAGAAGGAGTCGGCTGGCGGCGGCATGCCTGGCGGCATGGGCGGCGGCGGCATGGGCGGAATGGGTGGAATGGATTTCTGATCCAGCCAATCTGGCTAAGCTTACGGAAAGGGCGCCGAAAGGCGCCCTTTTTGTTTGCGTGGAACGTTGCCCCCCGCGTTCGATCGGCCTCAGACGGCAGCATCCGTGCGTTGCCGTGCCTCCGCAACCAGCACCGCGCCTTCAATCAGTGCCGCGACCTCGTCGGCGACCGCCTGTAACGGAGCGCGGTCGCGAGTGGCGCGCGCGATCACCATCAGCCCTTCAAGCGACGATTCGACCAGCAGCGCCAGAGCATGTGCACGGCGCTCGGGCACCCCCGCCCTGGCGAAAGCCTGTTGCAGGAGGCCGATCCATTGCTCGAAGGCCGACCGGCACAATTCGGCCAGTTCCGGCACATCGGCCGGTGAATCCAGCACCACGGGTGCGATCGGGCAGCCGAGCGTGAACTGGTTCTCCTCGAGCATATGTCCGACCGCCTGGTAGATATGGTGGACGGCCACCGCCGGATCCCGCTCGGCGGCCAGTACCTCGCCCAGCCTTTGCGTCACCTTGTCGACGCTGTCACGCGTCACCTCGACGACCAGCTGGTCCTTGCCGCCGGGAAAATGGAAGTAGAGCGAGCCGCGCGGCGCGCCGCTGGCGTTCAATATGTCGTTGAGCGAGGTGCCATGATAGCCGCGCTGCCTGAGCAGCAGCGCCGTCGTCTCGAGTATGCGGGTGCGGGTGTCGTTGGCCATGTCAACCTCTGTCAGCAGCAATCATTATAGGCCTTGCATCAAATATGACAATCGGTCTACATAATATGTAGATCAGTCTACATACCTGAGGAAGCCGACATGCACAGCTACCGCCTTGAAGGGTCCGGCGGGACCGAATGCCTGGTGATGCGCGACGAGGCGCAACCGGAGCCGAACCCGCATGAGATCGTCGTGCGCGTTCGTGCCACCTCGCTCAACCGGCGCGACACGATGATCCTCAACGGCACCTATCCGCTGACGCCGCGCCAGGGCATCGTTCCCCTGAGCGACGGGGCTGGTGAGATTGTCGCCATCGGCGATGCCGTCACCCGCTTTGCCGTTGGCGATCGCGTGACCGGCAGCTATTTCGCCCGCTGGATCGACGGCCGCATCAACGCCGGGCTCATCGACCAGCTCGGCTGCACGCTGGACGGAATGCTGGCCGAATATGCCGTTCTCGACGAACAATGGGCGGTGCGCTTGCCAGATCATCTAGACTGGCATGAGGCGGCAACGCTGACCTGCGCCGGCCTGACTGCCTGGAATGCGGTGACGGGCGCCGGAATTCCGAAGCCTGGCCAATGGGTTCTGGTCATCGGTTCGGGTGGCGTCTCGCTGTTTGCGCTGCAGTTCGCCAAGCTGCTCGGTTGCCGCGTCGTTGCCGTCACCTCACGTGGCGAGAAGGCCGACAGGCTGCGCGCGCTGGGCGCCGACCTTGTGATCTCGACATCGGAGATGCCCGAATGGGGTGCGCCTGTCCGCGACCAGACCGGCGGCATCGACCTCGTTGTCGAAACCGGTGGCCCGGCGACTTTCGCGCAGTCGCTGATCGCCAGCACTCTGTACGGGCACATCGTGCTGCTGACGCTGCAGGACCAGCAGGGCAGGTCAATCGAGATGCCTGCTGCGCTCTACCAGCGCAGCCTCGCCACCATCAGCCGCCTTTTCGTCGGCAGCCGGACCAACCTCGAAGCCATGCTGCGCGCTGTCTCACAGCACCGGCTGCGGCCCGTTATCGACAAGGTCTTTGCCTTCACCGAAGCCGGCGCTGCGTACCGCTATTTCCAGCAGGGCGACGTCTTCGGGAAAGTGGTCGTCGACGGCGCCTGACCTGCCGATTTCTCACAATCAATGGAGAGCAGACAATGACAATTCGTCAAGCTTCGGCCGAGTGGCAAGGCACGCTAAGGGAAGGTTCAGGCCGGCTACGGCTCGGCAGCGGCGTGTTCGAAAGCGCCTATTGCTTCCCGTCGCGTTTTGAAAACGGTCCGGGCACGAACCCGGAGGAACTGATTGCGGCGGCACATGCCGGCTGCTTCTCGATGGCTTTGAGCGCCATACTGGGCAGAGCCAATCACATCCCGGCAAACATCAGCACCACCGCCAAGGTGCATCTCGGCGCAAGCGCTGCCGGGCCGACGATCACCCGCATCGAAATTGAGACGCACGCCGAGATCCCGGGCCTTGCCCCGGCTGAATTCCAGGACCTTGCAGAAACGGCGAAAGCGACATGCCCTGTCTCGCGCGCCCTGGCCGGCGTCGCAACCATCACGCTCAAAGCCGAGCTCGTCGCGACCGCCGCCGCGCAACAATGAAATCAGGAGGATGAGATGAAACAGGACAGCATCGTGACCCTTCATCCAGACGAACACTCCAGGCAGACAGCCGAAATCATGCAGCGCTTCAACGACGTGTTCCAGTTGCACGATCCGTCGGCACTCCCCGGCCTGGTCGCCGAGCACTGCGTGATCGAAAACACCGTCCCGGCACCGGACGGCGCCCGTCATGCCGGCCGGGAAGCATGCGTCCAGCTGTGGTCGGCGATCGCCACCCAGGCCGGCACGCGTTTCGACCTCGAGGAGACATTCGTCGCGGGCGAACGCGCAACCATCCGTTGGCGCTACTGGCTCGCCGACGGCAACTCCATCCGCGGCGTCAATCTCATGCGCGTCGAGGACGGGCTGATCGTCGAAGCGATGGGATACGTCAAGGGATAGTCGGCCTTGGCCGCTCGCCGCTAACGGTCTGCCAACGCCAGTTTTGCGCCGAGCATGACGAAGGCGCCGGCGAAGGTCCGGCGCATCCAGGTCAGCACCATCGGCCGCGACACGACATGGCTGCGGATCGAGGCGGCGAAGATGCCGTAGCCGACGAAAACCACGAAGGTCAAAAGCATGAAGACGGAGCTGAGCTCCAGCATCTTCGACAGCGCATTGGGTTCGGTGGTGCTGACGAATTGCGGCAGGAAGGCGAAGAAGAAGATCGACAGTTTCGGATTGAGCACGTTGACGAGGATGCCGGTGGCAATCACCTTGCGGGCAGAGCGCGGCGTCACATCCTGCTCGACGCTCAGGCCACCCTTCTCCTTCAGCGTGTTCCAGGCCATGTAGAGCAGATAGGCGACGCCGAGATATTTCAGGGTCTCGAAGGCAACCGCGCTGGTGTGCAGCAGCGCCGCAAGGCCGGTGATGGCCGCCGCCATATGCGGAATGATGCCCAGCGTACAGCCGAAGGCGGCGATAATCGAGGCGCGTGCGCCGCGCGAAAGGCCGGCGCTCAGCGTGTAAAGAACGCCGGTGCCGGGCGAAGCCACGACGATCAGCGACGTCAACAGAAATTCGATGCTCACGATGGTTTCCTCCGGCGCGCCCTACCCTGCGACGAAGGTATCGGGCTGTGGGTCGGCGCACAAGCGGCGGCGACTGGCGCAATCTCCCCTCGTGGGGGAGATCGGCGGTTACACCGGCAATCCGTGCGCCCGGCGCGCCATCAGGCAATCGTCGTCGCCAGGCATGCAGGCGCGGCAGACGTCCGGGCGGACTTCATAGATGCCGCAAGCGGTCGACTTGCCGATCTCGCCGCTGAGGGCCGAGCAGCGCACGCCTTCGCAGCGCATGCCGGACAGATTGGCCGCTACATATTTTGCCGGGATGCGATCGAGCTGCGCGTCATCCTCGGTGGAAAAGCGCGGCCACTCCGCCGAATAGGAACAGCAGGCACCGCAGCTCTGGCAGTCGAAGACAGGAGCGGTGCCGTGTTGCGACGACGAAAGGCTTGCATCGGCCACCAGCGCGAGCAGCCCCGGCGCGGCAGGGTTGTGATCGGCGTCTTGCGGCAAGGCGCTATTTCTTCTTGCCTGTCTTGCCCTTTGGCGCATCGACCGGCGACTTGAACAGATCGGTCGCAGCTTCGTCGGCTTTCGGCGCGGCCGGCTTGCCCGGTTTTGCAGCGGCAGCTGGCGTTGCAGGCTGGTCCTTGGCGGAGAATTTTATGGCCATTTCAGTCCTCGTCGGCGAAGCGCGATGATGGTGCGCGCGGATTGCGCAAGCGGCCGATCAGCGCCGAAACCGCCGTGATGTTCATTTCCTCGGGCGACCAGTTCTTCACCGCCTCGATGTGGTGGGGCGCCAGTTCGCGATGCGTGCTGCCGCTGTAGGCGGCATCCTGATGGGTCATCCGCTCATGGGTCCTGGCGTCTTCGCGCACATATTCGATCAGGTAGTTCGGGCATTCGGCGCGACCGCGCACACCGAGCCGCACCTGGGCATCGCCATGGGCGCGTTTGCAGCGCTCCAGCTTTTCCAGCACCCGGCGCACATATTCGACCGGCTTGTCGAGACCATCGACCACGTCGACGATCGTCGAGTCGGCGGCGATCAGTTTCGGAGGCACGCGCTTGGTGGCCATCAGCGTCTTCCGGCTCGTTTCGGCAAAGCGGCGAGCGCCGCAGCCGCGGCCATCTCATCGGCCTCCTTCTCCAGGCGCTGTTCGCGCAGTCGGGCGGTCTTGGCTTCCCGCGCCTCGCTGACGGCATCGCGCTCGGACATGATGCGGTTGAGCGACATCGACTGGGTCTGCGTCTTGCTGAACAGGGACACGGCCTGATCAGGAACTGTCTTCGAATTGGCGGTCAAAATCTTTCTCCTGTCAGGAGCCTGGTGCCGATAGGGCGAGACCTGGTCTTCGGTCAGGACCACGCACAAAGCAATACGGCAGCGGATTCAAATTGCTGGAGCGTCCCATAGCACGTTCGGGCCGACGCGCAGTGCACTTTCGGCGGCAAGACGCGCAAAATGAAAAAGGCCAGGCACCGCCTGACCTTCCATGAGAGCGCCGCGCATCCAGTGACATCCGGAAGTATGCGCAGGCAACGCCCTTCTCATACGCATGACATGCCGTGGAAACTCAGGTCTCCGCGGCCATGCGCCCGAATTCGCCACTCACCGGTGCCAGTACATCCGTGGTCACCGGGAGGGCTGAATTCTGTTTTAGGCCGCCTTCAACTGGTCGGCGGACATCTTGCCCGACTTGTTGTCGCGGACCATCTCGTAGCCGAGCTTCTGGCCCTCGACGATGTCGCGCATGCCGGCGCGTTCTACGGCCGAGATGTGGACAAAAACGTCGGCCGAGCCGTCGTCAGGCTGAATAAAACCAAAACCCTTGGTGGCGTTGAACCATTTAACTGTGCCGGTGCTCATGACGAACCCTTTCCATGGCAAATATTCGTTAATCGCGGTGCGAATGCACAACGATTTTTGTCTCGATTTTTGATGGGGAAGTTCGTCAAAGGCGCGCGTGCGTGCGCGGATAACAAAAGTCGGTCAAACAAATATCGACGAGAGGATTGTAGGCTTCTTGCGCCGCCTTGTCAATTCTTGGTCTAATCCGCCCTTGGCTCTCGCGCAAACCGAAGGCTCTGAACCGAACGCCCTTCAAAAAATTTGGACATGCCGGGGAACCATTTCGGAAGATGCGCATTTCATGGTTGTCGTTAGCAGTTCACGAGAGCAATCGAAGGAAAGGCTGACGGCAAAGACGCCCCCCGCACGATAAAAGGTGCGAGGGGCGTTTTCTTTTGGCACCCGAACCTCACATCACGGCGGTCATCATCGGCAGGATCTCGTATCGAAAGCCCAACCCGGATCGAACCGTCGGGTCCGCCTCGGTCAGCGCCCGGACGGCGGCCTCATCGTCGGCACGCACGATACCCAGGCCCCAGGGACCGGCAGGATCCGCGACCGGCCCAAACAGGATGACACCCCCCTCGCCCAACTTGCCACGCAGATAGTCCGAATGCTGCTTCATCAGTGTTTTTTCTGCTTCGGTCAGGGTGAAGGCAAAGTCGGGCCGCGGCGGGATCAGCCGGCAGTGGAACACGCGTTGAGGCTTGCTGCCGGCTTCATCGGTGAGGAAAGCGGCCAGCCAACCGAGCACGCGCTCCCAGCCGGAGCCGTGATCGCGGCATGCGCCTTGGCGGGCGCCAAACCCCTCATGGCGTAAGGTCAGCCGCGTTCCGGCATCGACCGCCTCGAGCATGTAGGTCACGGTGGTGACGTTGTCGCCGTCCCATAGTGCTTTCCACGTCAGCACCAGAAGGTGCGGCGGCTCGACCTTGAGATACTCGCCCTGGACATGAAACTCCCGGCCGTCGGCGCTCCTGCCCTCCGATCGCCACGCGCCACCGGGCCGCACGTCGGCAGCATGTCTCGTCGTCCGGTAAAGTTCGTCCGACCCCCACCAGAGCGGTATCTGGTCGTCCGCCGTCAACGCGCGAAACACCCGCTCGGGCGGCACCGCGATCGTCACCGCGGCGAGAACCGTACCCATCGACACATCGGCGATGGCACGCGGTCCATGGTTGTTGGCCATCATTCATTCTCCAGGTAGGATTTGAGGTTGCCGAGGCTCGCTTGCCAGAAATCGCGATAGGGCAAGATCCAGTCGGCCACGTCCTTCAACTCCGCCGGCTCCAGCCGGTAGAGCCGCTCGCGGCCATACTTTTGTTCGGAGACGACGCGCAGTTCGCGCAGGACCCTGAGATGCTTGGAGATTGCCGGCCGGCTCTGCGAAAAGGCCGAGGCAAGTTCGTTGACCCGCGCCGGTCCCTGCCGCAAGCGGTCGAGGATCGCACGCCGTGTCGGATCGGCAATTGCGCGGAAAACGGAACGGTCAGGGTCAGCCTGCGGCATAATACGTATCCACTTGGTTACGTATTATGCCGAATTGCCGCTCGGGTCAATTCCGCTCGCGGCCGATTCCAGATCGGTGCGGAGCCTGCCTCACTCCAAGCCGAAGCCGCACGCCAGGGTCAGTCCTGTTCGTCCGGACCGGGCTCCGGCCATGTCTCCTTGGCAGCTTCCGCGTACCAATGGCGCATCGCCGGTGTGGCCAGCACCGCATCGACATAAGCACGCGTATCCGGCGCCAGTTCGCCGCCATAGGTGTCGAAACGGGTGACGACCGGTGCATACATGGCGTCGGCCGCAGTGACATGGCCGAACAGGAACGGGCCGCCCTTGCCATGTTTTTCACGGCACTCCCGCCACAGCGCCTCGATGCGCTCCCGCTGCGCCTCGCCTTCGGCGTCGAGCGGCTTGTGGCCTTTCGGTCGGCGCAAATTCATCGGCCAGCCATAGCGGACCTCGCGAAAGCCGGAATGCATCTCGGTCGCCACGGAGCGCGCCAGCGCGCGGGCGCCGAGATCGGCCGGCCAGAGATTTTTCTCGGGAAACAGGTCGGCGAGATATTCAAGGATGGCAAGGGTTTCCCAGACGATCCTGCCATTGTGATTCAAGACCGGCACCAGCCCGGTCGGCGACACTTTTGCCAAATTGGCAGCGGTCTCTGGCGTGCGCAGCCGCACGAAGCCTTCCTCGAACGGGATCTCCAGATGCTTCATCGCCACCCAGGGCCGCAGTGACCACGAGGAGAAGCATTTGTTGCCAATGTAGAGCGTGAATTCAGCCATTTTTCTCCCCGCGCGCACGATTGTCCTGAAGTCCTTTGGCCTGCGCGTCGTCGCAGCCTAGCCTGCCAGCCTTGCCACCGGAAGCGGTTGCACAACTTGATCTGCTTGCGGAAGTGGCTTGGAACCTAAACGACGCCGTCTCGTTAGCCTCCCGCGGATGAATTCCCCGAATTCAAAACTCCCAGGAGATGCGAAATGGTGAACAAGGATCAGGTCGCCGGCGTGGCCAAGCAAATCAAGGGCTCGGTCAAGGAAGCCGCCGGCAAGGCGACCGGCAACAGGCAGACCCAAGCCGAAGGCACGGCCGACAAGATCGCCGGCAAGGTGCAGAAGGCCTATGGCGACGTCAAGGACAAGGTCAAGAAAGCGTTCTGATCCCGACCTTGTATCGCTTTTGTCTGGGAAAGGTGGCCACCAGGGCCTGCTTCTTCATGGGCTCCAGCCCTTGCTGAAAGCATTGGTGAAGGCGACCTCGCCATGGTCACCGGTTGCCTCGCCCAGCACCACGTCCATGCCGTCGCTGGTCACCCTGGCCAGCGCGAAGCCACCCATGTAGGCGGCCTTCGGCTTGATGAGGTCAAGCCCGTCACGGCGATAGATCAGCGGCGTCTCGTGTTGGTGGCCATGGAAGATGGCGACGACATTGTAGCCCTTCAGCGCCGCCAGCAACGCCTGCCGGTCGACGTCGCTCCACCAATGCGGCGCGCCGGCACCGTCATCGTCATAGGTCCTTTTTGCAGCATCCCACCGTTCTATCGAGAAGGTGTCCCAGCCATAGTGCTGGAACAGGATGACCGGGCGGCCATCCGCCGCGTAGGTTGCCAGATCCTGCTTCAGCCATGGCAGGCTACTGATGGCGCCGTGGCCGGTGTCGCCGGCGAAGCGGTGCGTCTGGACGAGATGCAGGCCGCCCCAGTCCCAGGAATAGCAGTCGGTGTCGATGTCGTAGTCGGTGGCCGGCACCGGCGGTTTGAAGAACACACCGGCGCGGTGATTGACCTCGACATAGTCGCGCATTTCGCGCCGGTACCAGTCGACATGGTGCGAGGGACCGTTCTGGTCGAGATCGTGGTTGCCGAGCCCGACATAGACCGGCATATGCACCCGATCGGGACCGACGCCTTGCTGGTAACGCTGGCTGAACTGGAGAAGCTGGGTGCCTTCGCTTGGCTGGGTTATCTGGCCGCCGCCATCGTCGGTGATGTCGCCGCCGACGACAAGGCCAAGCGGCGTGCCGATCCGACTGCCGGCAGAACGCAGGCCGGTGGCGACGCCGTTGATCTCGGCCGGCCAGTCCTTGTCGCCGAGACCGTTCAGCACAGCGACGTTGCGCAGCAGCGCGGCGTCGGCCTTGCCTTCCTTCTGGCAGTTGGGACTCAAGCCGTTCGCCATGCGACAAGCATGGACATCGGCGATGAACAGGAAAGTGGCGTCGATCGGCTGGACGCGCTGCCCGGTCTGGCTGCGCGCCGGGCGCGACAAGGCGCCGGCCGCGACAAGTCCCGCGGCCTGGGCCAGAAACCTGCGTCGAGAACACACACCAGGCGGGCGGCGATTCGTCATGAGCTCAATTTCAGCACGGAGAGCGACCGGCCGTCCAGTTCAGCGCGCGGCATCGCACCAGCAGCATGAACGAGCCGCTCGAACGCTTTTCGGGATCATGCCTTAGGCTTCGCCCAGCGCCGCCAGACAGTCGCGCAGAACGCTCGCATCCTGCGCCGTCTTGGCCATCGACATAGCGCCGGAATAGGCGGCGACGGCAAGTGCCGCGAAGCGCTGCGGGTCGATGCCTTGCTCCCTGCCCGTCTGCTGGTCGGCCCTGACCTTGTCGGCGATCGCCCGGCGCCACGCCGAAAAGATGCCGGCAAGGGCCGTCCGGAAATCGGGATCGGCGAGCGACAGTTCATGCGCCAGATTGTTGAGCGGACAGCCGCGTACAAAACCCTGTTGCTCCAGTTCAGCGGCCACGGCCTCGAACACCGCGCGCACGCCCTCGCGCGCCGACACCGCCGCCAGCACCGGCGCGATCCATGTCGCTTCGACCGCGGCCGCCACACGCTCGTCGATCACCGCCAGCGCCAGCGCCTTCTTGGTCGGGAAATGATGATGCAGCGCGCCGCCGCTGACGCCGGCCGCCGCCATCAGGTCGCCGAGGCTGGAGGCATGGTAGCCGCGCGCCTGGAATGATTCCTCCGCGACATCGAGCACTTTGTTGCGCATGCCTTCGGGGTCGTTGATGCGTTTTCGGGAGCCCGGTCCGGGTCGGGCGGTCATCTCTGCTGACATCGCCGGACAATAGCATGTTGACAAAACAGGACAACCAGTCTGTTTAATAACAGGATGATCACCCTGTTTTTGGAGACTGACGGATGAACCTGCCCCCGAATGCCACGCCAGAGCCTGCTGTGCTCGCCCCGCCTGCCGTCGAGTTGCGGCAATACACGCTGAAGCCTGGCAAGCGCGATACGCTCATCGACATCTTCGACGGCAGGCTGATCGAGGGCCAGGAGGAGGCCGGGATGACCATCATCGGCCAGTTCCGGGATCTCGATCGTCAGGACATGTTCGTCTGGATGCGCGGCTTCGACGGCATGGACGCGCGCAGGGATGCGCTGGCCACCTTTTATGGTGGGCCGGTCTGGGCGGCGCACAGCAATGCGGCCAATGCGACTATGATCGATTCCGACGATGTGTTGCTGCTCAAGCCGGCGTGGCCGGGCGCCGGCTTCGACCTCTCGGGCGCACCGCGGGATAGCTTGGCCGATGACAACAAATCAAACCGGAACAAAGCCCTATCGGCCATTGTTGTGATCCAGATTCATCATTTGCGGCCCGGCGCCGAGTCCATTTTCGCCGATCGCTTCGCGACCGAAATGGCGCCGCTGATGACCGCACCCGGCGCACGCCTGCTCGCCGCGTTCGTTACCGAGCATGCCGAAAACAGCTTTCCGCGCCTGCCGGTGCGGGCGAGTGAAAACGTCTTCATCAGCGTCATGCGATTTGACAGCGCGCAAACGCACCCCCGGCATGAGGCCGCGCTTGCCGGTTCGCCTGCCTGGCAGGTGTTTTGGCAAGCGGCCCGGCCAGACCTGACACAACCAACGGAGACATTGCGTCTGTCACCGACCTCGCGTTCGCGGCTTGGCAACAGTCAGCATCTACTTGATCAGCGGTGCTAGCTGAATGTCCTGCCAATTACCTCGGCGACAAAGGCCGGATCCTCCCAATGAGGATTGTGGCCGCATTCCTCGGCACGGACGAGGCTTGCCCCGGCAAGGGACTGCGACAGTGCCTGCTGATGCGCCTCGCCGAACAGCGGGTCGCAGCCGCCGGCGATGATCAGTGTCCGGGCTTGCACAGCGCGTGCCGCGGCGCTCAGGTCGGCGCTGCGGATTTCCTTAAGGATCGCCCGCCAGCGCGATGCCGGCATCGTCGAGGCGTCTTTCGCCAGGCCTGCGAGAAAAGCCTGCGGCACGCCAGGCAGGCAGGCATGCCACCGGGCATAGAAAGGGTCGGCCGGCGATATCGGGTCGCGCAGAGTCTCAACGCCCAGGACCAATGGATGGTCCTGCGCCAGATCGGGCTTCAACGTGCCGGCCAACAGCACCAGGCCGCCGACGAGTTCCCTATGCCGTGCAGCCAACGCGATTGCCACCATGGCGCCCAGCGAGTGGCCGACGACCACCGGCCGGTCAAGCTGCAAGCGGTCAATCAGCGCAGCAATGTCACTTGCGAAATCGGCGATGCCGCAGCCCTCGCCGGCTTGCGAGCCGCCGTGGCCGCGCAGATCCGGGATGACCAGCCGACGGCCGGCCAGATGCCGCGCCAGCAGCGAAAAGCTGCGGCTGGTGTCAGTGAAGCCGTGTACCAGCAGCAGCGCAGGCTCGGTGCCGGCGATCTCGACATAGGCGATGTCGCGATCGCCGCTCCTGACGATTTGCTTGCGGCCGGCCCAGGCGTCCTGTTCCGCCCAGGCATTCGGCAAGGCATCCAGCACGGCCGGTCTCACAGGCCGAGCTTTTCCTTGACCGCGGCAAGGCCGGGCTTGCCGTCGAATGTGGTGACGCCGGCAAGCCAGGCGTCGAGGCGGTCCTTGTTCAGCGTGATCGCCTTCAACCCCGCCTCTTCCGGCTTCATGCCGTCATTGATCAGGTAGCCCATCCCGACATTCTCGAAATCGATGTCGAAGGCGAGGTTCTTCAGCAGTTGCCCGGCATTCGGGCACTGTTCGAGATAGCCCTTGCGCACCTGTGTGGTCACCGTCGCAGCGCCAAGGTTGGGGCCATAAAACTTGTCGCCGCCAGTCAGATACTTGAAGTCATACATCGTGTTCATCGGGTGCGGCGCCCAGCCCTGGAAGACGATGAACTGCTTTTCCTTGATCTCGTAACCGACCTCGGACAGCATGCCGGCTTCGCTCGACTCGATGACCTGCCAGCCATTGAGGCCAAGCGACGGATCGGCGATGGCATCCATCATCAACTGGTTCGAGCCAGGCTCGATGCCGTACATCTTCTTGCCGAATTTGTCGGCGAATTTGTGCAGGTCCGCAAAGTCCTTGACGCCGGCGTCCCAGACATAGGTCGGAACGGCGAAGGTGTATTTGGCGCCTGTCAGATTCACGCGCACGTTCTCGACCGAACCGTCCTTCTTGTAGGGTTCGTAATAGGTGACCATGGCCGGGTCCCAGTAGCCAGGAACATGTCGACATCGTTGTTCTTCATGCCCTCGTAAATGACATTGATGCCGAGCACCGAACTCTGCGGCTGATAGCCAAGGGCTTCGAACAGGACGTTGGCAACCCCCGTGGTGAAGGCCAGATCGTTCCAGCCAGGTTCCGCCATGCGGACGGCCTTGCACTGCTCGGCTTCAGTTGCCTGAGCCGCATGAGAGGCCATAGCCAAGGCGGCGAGGCAGACGCCATTTGCAAGCATGCGCGACATTTCGGTTCTCCTCTTATAAATTGACCCATTGGTCTTTTTATTGTCCCACTGGTCAATAGTTGATCTGAACGGGCGAAAATGTCAACGTGGATTCGCAATGCGTGGATCGATCCCTTGAAACTCAAGCGTCTCAGCGAGATACGCCGCAAGGAGCTGCGGCAAGCGGCCTTCGAGGTGCTGGAGCGCGAAGGCATCGCCGGCGCGACGCTGGAAAAGGTGGCGGCCCAGGCAGGCGCCTCCAAGGGCATCGTGCTGCACTATTTCCGCAACAAGCAGGAATTGTTCGAGCATGCGATGCGGGAGGCCAACGCCGTCCTGCGCGATGCAGTCGTCGCCCGGCTTCGCCAGGCACGGACGCCGGCGGAGCGCCTCGATGCGGTGATCGAGGGCAATTTCGAGGAGCATCTGTTCCTGCCGCCCTTGTGCCATGCCTGGCTTTCGCTCTGTGCCGAGGTGCCGCGCGACGAGAAGCTGGCGCGTATCCAGAAGGTGCTCCACGCGCGCATGCGCTCCAACCTGTTGTCCGGCCTGCACGGCCTCGCGTCATCGGCGGATGCCGACGACATCGCGCTTGGCGTCACCGCGCTGATCGATGGGCTTTGGCTGCGGCTCGGCCTGCAGCCGGGCAGCGTCTCGCGCGAACAGGCGATCCGCCAGGTCAAGACCTATGTCGCCGCGCGGCTGGCCACCCGGACGCTCGTGATCGGCGGCGCGTAAACCGGCCTCGGCGGCCTGCCGGCCGAGTTTCATACCATGGGATAGACCGACGGCTTGACCGCGGCCGCTTATATGCGGTGCTCTCGAGATGGCAAATGTCCTTCGGAGCGTGGAATGAGACTTCACAACAAGCGCGCGCTGGTTACGGGTGGGTCGGATGGTATCGGCCTTGCGATCGCCGAGGCCTTTTCGCGCGAGGGTGCGAACGTCCTGATCGTCGGCCGCGACACCAAAAAACTCGATGCCGCCGCCAAGCAACTCGGCGGCAGTGTCGAGACGCTGTCGGCCGACCTTGCCACATCAGCCGGCATCGCGGCCGTCGTCGAGCAGGTGAAAAAATCCGGCCAGCCGCTCGATGTCCTCGTCAACAATGCAGGCGTCGCTTTCCTGGTGCCGTTCGAGACCGTCAGCGAGGAACAGTTCCAGCAATCATTCGCGATCAATGTGACGGCGGTGTTCTTCCTCAGCCAGGGGCTGCTGCCGCATCTGCCGGCCGGCGCGTCGGTGATCAACATCTCGTCCTATTTCGCCAACAAGATGATCCCGAAGCGGCCGTCCAGCCTCTATTCCCTGTCGAAGGGCGCGTTGAACTCGCTGACCAAATCGCTGGCTTTCGAACTCGGCCCGCGCGGCATCCGCGTCAATGCCATCGCGCCCGGCACTGTCGACACCGCCATGCGACGCGGGACAGTCGACAATTTGCCGGCCGAGGCAAAAGCGGAGCTGAAGGCCTATGTCGAGCGCAGCTATCCGCTGGGCCGCATCGGTCGTCCCGACGATCTGGCCGGTATCGCGGTCTATCTGGCCAGCGACGAGGCCGCCTGGACCAGCGGCGGCATTTTTTCGATCGACGGTGGATATACGGCGGGGTGAGCGCCCGGCCGCTAGGCGCCGACAATTTCGGTGGCGACGCTTTCCAGAAATCCAAGAGCACCGATCGCCTCCAGGATCTGGTTGCGAACCCAGCGATGAGGCTGCTCGTCGTCGTGGCGCGCGTGCCAGTACATCCTGACTTCAGGAACAGCAATGGGAAGTGGCGGTTCAAAGATGACGAGGGGCAAAGTCTTCGCGGCCCAAACCGCGAACTGCCTGGGAACCGCCGCGAGGTAGTTTCCGTTTGCCACTGCCAATGCGACAGCCTGAAAGTGCGGCAGTGCCAGGCTTACACGACGCGTTCGCCCGATCTTGCGGAGCGCCTCGTCGGTGGACCCCGACATCGAGCCATCGATAGAGCGAAGGACGTGGGGCAGTTCGCAGAAAAGCTCGATCGGCAGAGGCTCGCTTTCCGTGATCCCCGCCTGCCTGATCGCAGCGTTGTCGTCCGCGGCGATGATGGCGAATGGTGAATGGAACAGGGGCGTGCTTGAGACCCAGTCGGAGACCTCCAGCGGACGCTCGAGCGCTGCGTCTATTTCATCGTCCTGAAGCAGCCGCGAAACGTCGCCGCGAGCGCTGTCCAGAAAGCGGAACGACACGCGAGGCGCTATCGCGGCGATGCGTGCCGCCAGAAACGGCATCAGCAGCATGGAGAAGAAGTCCGCCCCCATAAGTGTGAAGGTTCGGTCGAGCTCCGCCGGTTCGAAGTTTTTTGAGGACTGGAAGACACGTTCGATTTCGCGAAGCGCCGCGCGCAACGGCTCCGCCAAGCTCTCGGCGCGCGGCGTCGGCACCATTTCATTGCCGCGCCGCACGAACAACTGGTCGTTGAGGATATACCGCAAGCGATTGAGCGCAGCGCTGACAGCTGGCTGGCTGAGGCCGATCTGCTCGCCGGCACGCGTGACGCTTCTTTCCCGCAGGAGTGCGTCGAACACCTTGACGAGATTGAGGTCGAGCGCGTTCAAATTCATCAGATCTATTCGCCCCATACGATCATTCGATTTCCGTTGCCGGTATGTCTTTGGTTAGGTCGTCATCGGCACAGCCCAGTCGGCACAGGCAACAGAAGGATCAGACGGCCATGACAATGACCCCCGGGACGATCACAGGCAAGGAACTCCTCTGGTTCAACAACACGCTCGTGGCGATCCACGTCTCATCGGCCGCAGGAGAGGACGGCATCTTTGTCGTCGAGCATCGCATGCCTTACGGCGACTCTCCGCCGCTGCATGTGCATCGCCGGGAAGATGAAGTGTTTCACATCCTGGACGGGAGATTGCGCTTTCAGATCGACGGCCACGAACGCATCGCAGAAGCCGGCGAAACCGTCATTGCACCGAAAGGCCTGCCGCACACCTACCGGGTTGAGTCGCGCGAAGGGGCGAACACCTTGACCATCACACGCGGTTCGGATTTCGAAACGCTTCTGCGTCAGGCGGGCCGCCCCGCCGAACAGCCGGAGCTGCCGCCGCAAATGGAACCGACGCCGGAACTCATAGCGGCACTGGTGCAGCTCTGCGCAAAGAATGGCATCGACGTTGTTGGTCCGCCGCTTACTCAAAGAGATAGAGCATGACGTCATCCGAAAACCGCTTCACACTTTTCGGCATCATGCTCCAGCTTGATTGGACGTTCAGGACATTTACCTCGGCAAGCCGGCGCGCGCCTCCGCCCTCTTCCCTCACGGGAGAAGGCGGAGGTGCGTTCCTTCAACCGATTTGCATTCGTCGCGCCCGCAATCTCCGCTTGAAGCCATTTGTGCAACGCGATACGCCGTTGCCGACTTCGACAAGGAGAGACCCGTGACCGCTGCAGAGACCAGAACCGAAACCGACACGTTCGGCCCCATCGAAGTCGCCGCCGACCGTTACTGGGGCGCGCAGGCGCAGCGTTCGCTCGGCAATTTCAAGATCGGTTGGGAAAAGCAGCCGGCATCGATCGTGCGCGCGCTCGGCGTCGTCAAGCGGGCGGCGGCCGAAGCCAACATGGAGCTGAAACGGCTCGACCCGGCGATCGGCAAAGCCATCGTCGAGGCGGCGCAAGAGGTCATCGACGGCAAGCTCGACGATCATTTCCCGCTGGTCGTCTGGCAGACCGGCTCGGGCACGCAGTCCAACATGAACGCCAATGAGGTGATATCAAACCGCGCGATCGAGATGCTGGGCGGCGTCATGGGCTCGAAGAAGCCGGTGCACCCCAACGACCACGTCAACATGAGCCAGTCGTCGAACGACACCTATCCGACGGCCATGCACATCGCCTGCGCCGAGCGCGTCGTGCACGACTTGCTGCCGGCCCTGAAGCATCTGCACAAGACGCTGGACGCCAAGAGCCGGGCTTTCGCCCACATCATCAAGATCGGCCGTACGCACACGCAGGATGCCACGCCGCTGACACTTGGCCAGGAATTTTCGGGCTATGCCGCGCAGGTCGCCTCGTCGATCAAGCGCATCGAGCTGACGCTGCCCGGCCTGCAGGAACTGGCGCAGGGTGGCACCGCCGTCGGCACCGGCCTCAATGCGCCGGTCGGCTTCGCCGAAAGGGTGGCGGACCGCATCGCTGCGATCACCCGCATCGCCTTCGTCACCGCGCCGAACAAGTTCGAGGCGCTCGCCGCCCACGATTCCATGGTGTTCTCGCACGGCGCCATCAACGCGGCGGCCGCGGCGCTCTTCAAGATCGCCAACGACATCCGCTTCCTCGGCTCGGGCCCGCGTTCGGGCCTCGGCGAACTGTCATTGCCGGAAAACGAGCCGGGCTCGTCGATCATGCCCGGCAAGGTCAATCCGACCCAGTGCGAGGCGATGACCCAGGTCTGCGTGCAGGTGTTCGGCAACAATGCGTCCCTCACCTTCGCCGGCAGCCAGGGCCATTTCGAGCTTAACGTCTACAACCCTTTGATGGCCTACAATTTCCTGCAGTCGGTGCAGCTGCTCTCCGACGCCTCGGTCTCCTTCACCGACAATTGCGTCGTCGGCATCGAGGCTCGCGAAGACAACATCAAGGCCGCACTCGACCGCTCGCTGATGCTGGTGACGGCGCTGGCGCCGACCATCGGCTACGACAACGCCGCCAAGATAGCCAAGACCGCGCACAAGAGGGGCACCACGCTGCGCGAGGAAGCGCTGGCCACCGGACTGGTCAGCGAAGCCGACTACGACCGGCTGGTGCGGCCGGAGGACATGACGCATCCGGGGTAAGATATTTCGCGACGGGAGAATTTACTCGCGTCGCAGCCTGATCCGACGCGAATTTTGCGTCAGTCGCCCGATCGCGGAAATGTAAGTACTGTGAACAATGTGTCGCCAGTCTGGCGGCTTTGGTGAACAGTCCGCTTGCTCTATCTGGGGCTGTATCAACCCCTTCCTGGAGAGAGCCACCATGTCCATCAACACTTCAATCGCCGGTTCCGGCACTTCCAATGCTTCAGCCACCATCCTCCTCGGTCGCATCCTGCTCGCCGCCATCTTCCTGCTTTCAGGTTTCGGCAAGCTGACCGCGATCGCCGGGACAGCCGGCTATTTCGGCAGCCTCGGTCTGCCCCTGCCGACCGCGACGGCCATCATCGTCGGCCTGATCGAGCTTGTCGGCGGCATCGCCATCCTCGTCGGCTACCAGACCCGAATTGCCGCCTGGGTGCTCGCGATCTTCACCGTTGCCACCGCGCTGGTCGCCCATACTGGCTGGGCCGATCAGATGCAGATGATCAACTTCCTCAAGAATCTGGGGATTGCCGGCGGCTTCATCGTGCTGGCCACCTCGGGCGCCGGCGCCTATTCGGTCGACGCCAAGCGCGGCTGATCCGCAGCCAGAATACAAAAACAAAGCGGCGCGGAATTTTCCGCGCCGCTTTTTCGTTGTCTATCCATGCGTCCAGCTGACCAATTCCTGCTAGGATCGTGGCGTCGGGATGGGGGAACGGTCTTAGCCACCCTGCCCGACCGACAACGGAGGTGACAGGCATGCCCTGCAACGCATTGCTTCTGCTTTCCCGGCTGCTACTCGCCGCCCTCTTCGTGCCCTCCGGTTTCCAGGCGCTGAGCGACATTGCCGGCACGACAAGCTATTTCGCCGGCCTCGGCCTGCCGCTGCCGACGCTTGCCGCCTGGGGCACCGGCTTGTTCGAACTGATCGCCGGGCTGCTCATCCTGGTCGGTTTCCAGACCAGGATCATCGCGCTGCTGCTCGCTGCCTTCTGCATTGTGGCCGGTTTCACCGGCCATTACGGCCAGGGCGGCGACGACGCCATGCTCGCCTTCCTGCATCAGCAGATGCTGATGAAGGACATCGCGATTGCGGGCGGTTTCGTGGCGCTGGCGATGGCCGGTGCCGGCGCCTGGTCGGCCGACGGTCGCGTCGCTGCGACCTGAACCTGCTTAGGCTGCTGACGGCGGCTTTGCGCTCAGCTGAGTTCTTGGGCGAGTCCGATGAGAAGCCCTTCAGGCCCACGGATGTAGCAGAGCCGATACACGTCTTTGTACTGGACTACTTCGCCCACGAGCTGCGCGCCGCGCGTTCGGAGCCTTTCAAGCGTCTCGTCGATGTCGTCCACGGTGAACATGACGCGGAGGTAGCCCAGGGCGTTGACCGGGGCGTTGCGGTGATCCGCGACGACAGGCGGCGTGAGGAAGCGGGAGAGCTCAAGGCGGCTGTGGCCGTCCGGTGTGCGCATCATGGCAATCTCGACATGCTGATCGCCCAGTCCAGTGACACGTCCGGCCCATTCTCCTTCGATCGTGCCCCGCCCTTCGAGCTCGAGGCCGAGTTCGCGAAAGAAATCAATCGTCCCTCCGAGGTCTTCGACGACGATTCCTACGTTGTCCATCCGCTTGAGCGCCATGTTTCCAATCTCCAAGGTGTCGTTCCAATCTACAAGGTGTCGCCTGGTCCAACGACGGACGCTTGAGGTGCCAGCCCGTTTTCAAACGGTCTCTCAGAGCCTCTGAAAGTTGGCGAGAATGATCTCGCGCCAGACGCGGGTCGGCGTCACCCAGGCGTCCCAGGCATTGTATTTGCCGGCATAGATCACGGCGGCAATATCCGCCTCGGGCATCAGCCAGAGTCGCTGTCCGCCGTTGCCGAAACCGGCATGCCATGATCGCGGCGCGTCGAATGCCGGCGCCGGTGCGTCGCCGACAAACCACAGCCGGCCATAGCCCAAGCCATCCGGGGTCGAGATCGCAGGCGTGAACGAAGCCTGGACCCAGTCCGCCGACACGATTGTCTGCCCCTTCCACGACCCCTTGCGGAGCAGCAGCATGCCGATCTTCAGAAGATCGGCAGCGGTCAGCCGCAATCCGGACGCGGCGGAAGCAATGCCGTCACGGCCGGCCGACCAGTGGAACCGGTCGATCCCGAGTGGCGCGAAGAGCACGTCATGCGCGAAGTCCGGCAGCGATTTGCCGCCGCCTCTTTCGATGATCGCAGCCACGAGCGCTACGCTGCCGCCGGAATAGATCCAGCGTGTTCCCGGCTCCGCGACGATCGGGCGCTCAAGGATGAAGCGATAGCGATCGGGCGCATTTTCCATGGCGATCTCGCTGTTTAGCGGATCGCTGTAGGGGCGGTTTTCGTCCCATTCCATGCCGAGCGTCATCGTCAGCGCATGGCCGATGGTGATCTTCGAGCGGGCGGCATCGGCGGCGAGATCGGCATAGTCCGGAAATTGGTCGAAAAGCGATGCATCGGGCGGCGGCACCAGCCCCTTGTCCAGAGCGATGCCATAAAGCAGGCTGACGATGCTCTTCGTCACCGAGCGCAGATCATGCAGCGTGCCGGCTTCGAACGCGACGTGCCCCAGCGGACGCCCCCATTCCTGGTCCACGCCTTCAGTATAGTGCTCGAGGAACACCTCTTCGGATCGCGCCGCGAGAACGATATGCAGGTCGCGCAGCAGGCCGGATTCGATGCCGGCCAGCAGTTTGCGGTGGATCTGCGGATCGAAGCCGAGCGTCTTTGCAGTATTCCCGTCTGGGGATGACGATGCGGACTCCGGTGCAATAGTCATGAACTCCCGCTCCATGGTTTGCTTAACGTCGCGCAATTCCCAGTTCGAGCGGCAATCCTGCCTCCAGGGATACCCTGCTACTACTTCACCGAAACGCTCGGACCGCCCTCGACCGCCAGTACCAGCCGGCGGTTGGTGATCCTTGCCAGCTGCGCCAGGCGGCCGGCCGGCCGTTCGCCATAGAGATCGGCCAGCGATGCAGGCAGAACCAGCGCCAGCACGCCGTTGCCGCGCTGTTCCCATTTCAGCCTGGGCATGATGCCGGGCATCGATGCCGTCAGCAGGTAGACGACGCGCATCATCGCCGCCAGCACCCGTGCCCTCTCAAGATAACGCGGCGTCGCCAGAGCCTTGATCTCGGGCGCGATGGCTTCGTTGAAGATGCCGTCGTGACGATAGGCGTTGGCCAGAGCCAGAAAGGCGCGGCCGGGATGGTCGACGCCGAAGAAGGACGCATGCGCGATGATGTTGAGCGACTGCTTGCCGCGATATTCGGGATGCGCGCGCCAGCCGATATCGGCCAGCAATGCGGCCGCGTGGCGATAACGCGCCTCGTCCTCGGTCTCGTCGATGCCGAAGGCGGCAAAGGTCCTGGCGGTCCAGTCGACAAGTTCATGCGCATGCGTGACCGAGCGTGAACGCAGCCGGGCGAGTTCCTCCGAGGCCGAAATCAGCGGATCGGCCTTCTGCTCGGCCTCGTCGAGCAGCGAATAGAGAAAGCCTTCGCGAACGCCGAGCGCCGAGACGATGATCTTCGACGGCTGCATCGCCGCCATGATCTCCTGCAGCACGATAGCGCCATAAGGCAGCAGCGAACGGCGGTTCTTCGAAACGCCTTCGATACCCTTGACCTTCTCGATCTCGGCCTTGGCGACCTGCTTGAGGAAGTTCGTCGCACTGTCGGCGCTGATCTCGTAATGGTGCATGACGCCGAGCGGATAATTGGTCATTTCCATGTGCAGCCGGGCGAGATTTCGCCAGGTGCCGCCGACGGCGTAGAAGGGCCTGCCCTGGCCGCCTTTCAACAACTTTGCCCTGGCGAGCTCGTCGCGCGCGATCTTCGCCGCCTGGGTCAGCGAGTTCTTCGCCATGTCCTGCAGGCGCAGGCCGCCCAGTGGCAGCGTGATGCCGTCGCCGATCGCTTCACCGTTGACGTCGACCAGCTCGAGGCTGCCGCCGCCCAGATCGCCGGCGATGCCATTGGCCGGGTGGAAGCCCGAAATGACGCCGAGCGCCGAATAATGGGCTTCCTGACGACCACTGATCACACGGATCTCGGTCTTGAGCACATCCTCGGCGCGGTGGATGAAATCGGGACCATTGACCGCCTCGCGGGCCGCGGCGGTGGCCAGCACATACATATGCTCGGCGCCGGCTTGGTCGGAGAGCGCGCGAAAGCGGCGGAACTCTTCCATCGAGCGTGTCACCGCCTCGGGGTCGAGTTTGCCGGTCGACACGATGCCGCGGCCGAGACCGGCCAGCATCTTTTCGTTGAACAGCATGGTCGGCGAGCGCGCCAGCCCCTCATAGACGACGAGGCGGATCGAATTCGACCCGATGTCGATGATGGACAGCGGTCGGCGGTCCTGCAACCGGCCCTGGGAATCAGACAGCATCAGGTGGACGCTGCGGCGTTCTTCTTGCGGCGCTTGAATTGCGCGATGCGCTTGGGCGCATGCGACTTCAGCGCGTCACCCCGTCCCGACAGGCTCGGATTGGTCATGAAATATTCCTGCGCGTTGAACGGTTCCTCGCCCTCCTCCAGCACGACGCGCCGGGAGGTCCCATCAGCCAATACGTCGAAACTTTGCTGATTGTCCATGATGTTGCCCAGCATGATCTGACCCAGGATCTGTTCATGCACAGTTGGATTGGTGATCGGCACCATGGTCTCGACGCGGCGGTCGAGATTGCGCGGCATGAGGTCGGCCGAAGAGATGTAGACGATCGCCTCGTCCGAGGGCAGCCCATGGCCATTGCCGAAACAATAGATGCGGCTGTGCTCGAGAAAACGGCCGACGATCGATTTCACACGGATGTTTTCCGACAGGCCCGGCACCTGCGGCCGCAGGCAGCAGATGCCGCGCACGACGAGGTCGATCTCGACGCCGGCACGGCCGGCGTCATAGAGCGCATCGATGATGATCGGATCGACAAGCGCGTTCATCTTCATCCATATGCGCGCCGGCCTCCCCTCCACCGCATGAGCGATCTCGTCGGCAATATGCTTCAAGATGCGGCTTCGCAGCGTGAACGGCGAGATCGCCAACCGCATTTCATCCGTCGGCTCGGCATAGCCGGTGATGAAATTGAAGAGCTGGGCGACATCGCGTGCGATCGTCGGATCGGTGGTGAAGAAGGACAGATCGGTGTAGATGCGCGCGGTGACCGGATGGTAGTTGCCGGTGCCGAGATGCACGTAGTTGCGCAGCTTGCCGTCCTCGCGCCGCACCACCAGCGACATCTTCGCATGGGTCTTCAGCTCAAGGAATCCGAACACGACCTGCACGCCGGCACGCTCCAGGTCGCGCGCCCAGCGGATGTTGGCTTCCTCGTCGAAACGCGCCTTGAGCTCGACCAGAGCGGTGACCGACTTGCCGGCCTCGGCCGCGTCGACCAGCGCACGCACGATCGGACTGTCGTTGGAGGTGCGGTAAAGCGTCTGCTTGATCGCCACCACTTCGGGGTCGGCCATCGCCTGGCGCAGGAACTGCACCACCACATCGAAGGATTCGTAGGGATGATGGACGACGATGTCCTTCTCGCGGATGGCGGCGAAGCAGTCGCCGCCATGCTCGCGGATGCGTTCGGGAAAGCGCGGATTGTAAGGCGTGAACTTGAGGTCGTCGCGGGGGACGGCGACGATCTCGGAAATCTGGCTGAGCGCCAGCGGACCGGTCAGAACGCTGATGCGGCTCGACGACACGCCAAGCTCGCCGGCGACGAAGTCGCGCAATTCCGCCGGCATCAGCATGTCGAATTCTATGCGGATCACCGAGCCGCGGCGGCGGCGCTTCAGCGCCGTCTCGAACAGGCGCACGAGATCCTCGGATTCCTCCTCGACCTCGATATCGCTGTCGCGGATGATGCGGAACGTGCCGGAGCCCTTGACCTCATAGCCGGGGAACAGCTTGCCGATGTAAAGGCCGACCGCCTCTTCCAGCGGGATGAAGCGGACATGGTGCTTGCGGTCGGGCAAACGGATGAAGCGCTTCAACGCCACCGGCAGGCGCAAAAGCGCGCTCATCTCTTCGCCGTTCTTGCGATGGCGCAATTGCAGCGCCATCGAGAAACCGAGATTGGGAATGAACGGGAACGGATGCGCCGGGTCGATCGACAACGGGGTGAGCACCGGAAACACCTGCTCCTGGAAATGCTCCTCCAGCCAGACCTTCTCGTCCTTGGTCAGCGCGTCGCGGGTGATGCTCTCTATGCCTTCCCTGTTGAGCAGCACGGTGAGCGCCGAAAGGCTCTTCTGCTGGTCTTCCTGCAGCCGCTCGACCTCGCGCAGCAACTGTTCGAGTTGCTGTTCGGGGGTGCGCCCGTCAGGGCTCTTCAGCGTGATGCCCTCGCGCACCTGGCCGGCAAGACCGGCGACGCGAACCATGAAGAACTCGTCGAGATTGGCGGCCGAGATCGACAGGAAGCGGACGCGCTCCAGCAGCGGATGATTGAGGTTCAGCGATTCCTCGAGAACGCGCCGGTTGAACTGCAGCCAGGAAAACTCCCGGTTGACAAAGCGATCCGGGTTGCCGCCCTCCGGGCGAACCACCTCGACATTCACGAATTCGCTCTGTATCGGCTTCAGTTCGCTCATTGTTCCTGCTCTTTCCGAACGCTTTGCCACCGAGCGACGCGATCCTCCCGGATGCGACCAGGTGTCCTGAAGCGAAGCATGATCCTCCCCGTAAACCGATTCCGTTTTCGGGGTCATGCCTTAACCGGCTTAACTTATCCTCTGACAGGCTTTTGCGACAGTTTGATTTCATCGAACTTGCAAAGAGACCTGATATGATCCAGATGCAGAAGAGACTGCGTTAAGGAGACGACGATGGCAGGCGGTTCCATTCCCCATTTCCAGAACGATGCGGGCCACCCGGCGATCGACATCGGCGTCAAGGAATTCATGTGCACGGGCGCCAACCCGCCTTTCGACCATCCGCATGTGTTTCTCGACATGGGCGACGACAACGAAAAAGTGTGCCCCTATTGCTCGACGCTCTACCGCTATTCGCCAAAGCTGAAGGCGACGGAAACGCTGCCGGCCGGCTGTATCTACATCGACCAGGCTGCCTGATTCGGTCGCAACAAGCCCGATGGACGACACGCGGTCCCGGCAAGTCATCGTCGCCGGGGCGGGCGTCGCCGGACTGACCGTAGCGTTGGCCTTCGCCGAGCGCGGTTACCCTGTGCAGATATTTGAACAGGCGCAGCGCCTGGAAGCGGCAGGCGCCGGCCTCCAGCTTTCTCCCAACGCAACACGCATTCTTCGCCAGCTCGGCGTGCTCGACCGGCTGCTGCCGGCGGCGGTGCGGCCCGAGGCCGTGGTGCTGAAGGACGCCGCGACATTGCGTGAACTGGCACGCGTGCCGCTCGGACAAGCCGCCGAAGCCCGCTGGCAGGCACCCTATCTCGTCGCTCACAGGGCCGACCTGCAGAGCGCGCTGACTGCGCGCGTTGCCGAGATGCCGAACATTCTTCTGACCACCGGCGCGCGCATCGACAGCGTTGCCAAAGGCAGCCATGGCGTCACCATGGCTGCCGAGATGGCCGGTGAGACAGTCGGGGCCGAGGGCTTCCTGCTGGTCGGCGCCGATGGCGTCTGGTCATCGGTGCGCGCGCTTGTCGATTCGATCAAGGGGACGGCATCGCCTAGAAGCCGTTTTTCCGGTGAACTGGCTTGGCGCACCACCGTCGCGGTTGACAGCGCCGCCGGGCAAGCCTTTGCCGCAGTCGGAGCGGCCGACTGTGTGACGACCTTTCTGCATCCTGGCTTCCATATGGTCGCCTATCCCGTCTGCAAGGGCGACGCCTTTAACCTCGTCGCCTTCACCAGGGGCGAGCGTATCGCCGAAGGCTGGTCCGGCCATGCCGATCCCGGCATCCTCGCCGCCGCAATACGCGGCACCGCGCCGGGCCTTGCAAGGCTGCTGGAAATGGCCGGCCCGTGGCTAACCTGGCCGCTCCACACGGTTGAGCAGAGGCAGCCTTGGACAACGCCGGACGGCATCGCGCTGATCGGCGATGCCGCGCATGCGATGACGCCCTTTGCGGCACAAGGCGCGGCTATGGCGATCGAGGATGCGGCGACGCTTGCGAGTGTCGTTGCCGACTTTCCCGCCGATCCGGCAAGAGGTCTTCAAATCTGGGAGACCCTGCGACGGCCGCGCGTCGCCAAGGCGGCCCGGCGCGGCGCCCTCAACCGCCTTGCCTGGCATGCAGCGGGTCCAGTGGCTATCGCACGCAACCTGTTCCTGAAAATGCGCTCGTCGGAAAAGCTCGCCGCTGATCTGGACTGGCTTTATGGCTGGCGGCCGCCGGAGCGTGGCGAAACCTGAAACGCGCGACAGGCGGTTAGAACAGTTTTGCTGACTGCAGAGCCCGATGCAGTTCTAATTATACAGCCGCATCGACAGGCCGAGCGAAACCGGCAACGGGTTCCACCAGCCGGTGCGCAGGCCGGCGGTGCGCAATCCAGCCGCCGTCCAGGTGTTGCAGCCGACCAGTGCGTTGAAATGGCCGTTGGCTTCATAGAAACCGTCGAACCTGGAATAGGCCGCGTCCGGAACAAGCAACGGGCCTTTCGGTCCCCGCTGGAAACTCGCATCGATGAAATCGAGCAGCGCCGCAAAACGCTCCTCGCCGATATCGAAGCCGGCAGCATCCGGATGCGGTTCGACGATGTCTCCAGCGACATCGACATGCATGACCGACGCGTCGAGGGTCAACGCCTTCATCACCGGAATGGCTTTGAGCTCGGACCAGGTCGGCGTCTCCAGGTAGAAGGCGCGACCGCCCCAGCCGAAGACGATGTAGCGAACCTCGGGGCTATCGGCCGGTATGCCGGCGTTGACCAGAAAATGGAAACGCTGGCGCACCCTGTCGTCGACCGGGATAGCGATGTCGGTGTGGATCGGGTTGTCC
Source organism: Mesorhizobium calcicola (assembly GCF_042682105.1). NCBI lineage: Bacteria > Pseudomonadati > Pseudomonadota > Alphaproteobacteria > Hyphomicrobiales > Phyllobacteriaceae > Mesorhizobium > Mesorhizobium calcicola. Next base: position 23,286 of record NZ_JBHUGY010000001.1, on the reverse strand, counting down.
AGCACGAGGATGTGGTGCATGGCGGCGGGCGCGGCGGCGGCCGCCCGCCACAGCGGCCGTGGCACGAGCGTGCCCAGCGTCACAGCGAGCGCAACGACGATCAACAGCAGGCCTAGAAACCGTCCCAGCTTTTTCATGAATGGCGGCCTTGCAAACGCACCCCGGCACGACACAAACCGCCCGCCTCCTGCTCGTCCATACGCAAAAGAGCCCGGCACTATTTCAGCCGGGCTCTTCCTGGCTATCGAAGGCCTAGTGCAAGATCTGCGACAGGAACAGTTTCGTGCGCTCGTGGCGCGGATGGTCGAAGAACTCGGCCGGCGTGTTCTGCTCGACGATCTGGCCCTGGTCCATGAAGATCACGCGGTTGGCGACCTTGCGGGCAAAGCCCATCTCGTGGGTGACGCACAGCATGGTCATGCCTTCTTCGGCCAGACCGACCATCGTCTCCAACACTTCCTTGATCATTTCCGGATCGAGCGCCGAGGTCGGCTCGTCGAACAGCATGATGCGCGGGTTCATGCACAGCGAGCGGGCAATCGCCACGCGCTGCTGCTGGCCGCCGGACAGTTGGCCCGGATATTTGTTGGCCTGTTCGGGGATCTTGACGCGCTTGAGGAAGTGCATGGCGATTTCCTCGGCCTGCTTCTTCGGCGTCTTGCGCACCCAGATCGGCGCCAGCGTGCAGTTTTCCAGGATGGTCAGATGCGGGAACAGGTTGAAGTGCTGGAACACCATGCCAACCTCGCGGCGCACCTCGTCGATCTTCTTGAGATCGTTGGTCAGTTCCTTGCCGTCGACGATAATCTTGCCCTTCTGGTGCTCTTCGAGCCGGTTGATGCAGCGGATCATCGTCGATTTGCCGGAACCCGACGGGCCGCAGATGACGATGCGCTCGCCACGCATCACTTTCAGGTTGATGTCCTTCAGCACATGGAACTCGCCGTACCATTTGTGCATGGCGATGATGTCGATGGCGACATCGGTGTCGGAGATGTGCATCTTGGCGGCGTTGACCTTGATCTCTTCGGCGCTGACGGCATTTTCGGTGGCCATGACAGGATCCCCTTGTTCTTTTGTTTAGCGTTTGTGGCCGGTGTCGAGCCGGCGTTCGGTGTACATTGAATAGCGCGACATGCCGAAGCAGAACAGCCAGAAGACGAAGGCCGCGAAGATCAGACCCGATCTGGCGGTCTGCGCCGTCGCCCAGTTGGCGTCGGAGAAGTTCTGCTTGACGATGCCGAGCAGGTCGAACATCGAAATGATCGTGACCAGGCTGGTGTCCTTGAACATGCCGATGAAGGTGTTGACGATGCCCGGGATCACCAGCTTCAGCGCCTGCGGCATGACGATCAAATACATCTTCTGCCAATAGCCGAGGCCGAGGGAATCGGCACCTTCATATTGACCTTTGGGAATCGCCTGCAGGCCGCCGCGCACCACTTCAGCCATATAGGCGGCGGCAAACAGGGACACGCCGATCAGCGCCCGCAGGTACTTGTCGAAGGTGACGCCCGGCGGCAGGAACAGCGGCAGCATGACGCTGGCCATGAAGAGAACGGTGATCAGCGGAATGCCCCGCACGGCTTCGATGAAGATGACGCACAGCATCTTGACGACCGGCATCTTGGAGCGCCGGCCAAGCGCCAGCACGATGCCAAGCGGCAACGACACGACGATGGCCACGAAAGACAGCGACAGCGTCACCAGCAAGCCGCCCCAGCGCGCGGTTTCGACATGTTCCAGACCGAACGCGCCACCGACCAGCAGGAAGAACGACACGATAGGGAAAACGACGATCAGCAGAAGGACGTTGAGACCCTTGCGCGGTACGCTCGGTATCAGCATCGGCACCAGAAGCACCACAAGCAGAATGCCTACCAGGATCGGCCGCCAGCGCTCCTCGATCGGATAGGTGCCGAACATGAGCTGGCCGAATTTGGCGTTGACAAAGGCCCAGCAGGCGCCGGACCAGCCATCCGGCTGGATACCACCCTGCGCCACCGTGGCGCACACGGTCCGGTTAGGTCCCGTCCACACAGCGTTGATGAACGCCCAGTTGATGATTTGCGGCAGGATCATCACCACCAGCGCGATACCGATAATGGTGAGAATGGTGTCGCCCACCGAGGCGATCAGGTTCTTCCGCACCCAGGCACTGAAGCCCACGACGCCGGCCGGCGCCGGTTGCGCCAGCGCCATTTCGGTGCGCACCCAGGACATATCATGTTCTTGCATGTCCCTACCTCTCCACCAGCGCCATTTTGGCGTTGAACCAGTTCATCAACAGCGAGGTCAGAAGGCTGATGGCCAGATAGATCACCATCATGATGACCACGCATTCCACCGCCTGGCCTGTCTGGTTGAGCACCGTACCGGTCGTCGCCGTCAAGTCGGGATAGCCGATCGCGATGGCGAGCGACGAATTCTTGGTCAGGTTGAGATACTGGCTGGCCAGCGGCGGAATGACGATGCGCATGGCCTGCGGCACAACCACCAGCCGCAGCGTCTGGCCAGACCGCAGGCCGAGAGCAGCCGTGGCCTCGCTCTGACCCTTGGCGACGCCGCGAATGCCGGCGCGCACGATCTCGGCGATGAAGGCGGCGGTATAGAAGGACAGCGCCAGATAGAGCGACAGGAATTCCGGCTTGACGACGAAGCCGCCAGTCAGGTTGAAAGTCGATTGCTTCGGAAAATCGAAGGTTAGCGGAAAGCCGCTCAGCGCATAGGCGAGTAGCGGAAGCCCGATAATCAGCGCCAGCGATGTCCAGAACACCGGGAATTGCTGGCCGGTCGCCATCTGCCGCTGATGCGCCTTTCGGGCGACGAACCACGCCATGGCGATGCCGGCAAGCAGTCCCACCAGGATCAGCCAGGAGCCGTCGCCCCACACGGCACGTGGAAAATAGAAGCCGCGCTGGTTGAGGAACGAGCCGAACGGCAGGTTGATGCTGTCGCGTGGCGCCGGCAGCACGGCCAGCACGCCGGAATACCAGAAGAAGATGACCAGCAGCGGCGGAATGTTGCGGAACACCTCGACATAGACGGTACAGATCTTCTGGATCAGCCAGTTTTTCGACAGCCGGCCGATGCCGACGATGAAACCAATGATGGTGGCGGTGATGATACCGACAAACGCGACGATCAACGTGTTGATCAAGCCGACGATGATGGCCCGGCCATAGGTGGAGTCCGACGTATAGGCGATCGCCGTATCGGAAATATCGAAGCCGGCGCGGCCTCTCAGAAAGGCGAAGCCGGAGGCAATGTGCAGGTTCGTCAGGTTCACGATGGTGTTGTGGACGATCCACCAGACACCGGCCACCAGCAAAGCGATGACCAGGCATTGATAGAAAATGCTGCGGACTTTCGGATCGTTTATGAGAGAAGCGCGACTTGGCTCCTCGCGAAGAACTTCCTGCGATGCCATTCGACCATCCCCCTGGAAAGAGAAACCGGAAGGCAGACGATCTGCCTTCCGGATCACATTTCGATCAGCGGATCGGCGGGGCGTATTGCAGGCCGCCCTTGGTCCACAGCGCGTTGATGCCGCGGGCGATCTTGAGCGGGCTGCCGGAGCCGACATTGCGGTCGAACATTTCGCCGTAGTTGCCGACGGCCTTGACGATGTTGACGACCCAGTCATTGGAAACGCCCAGATCGGTGCCGATCTTGGTATCGGCTTCCTGGCCGAGCACGCGCTTGATCTCCGGGCTGGCGGAGCCCTTCATTTCGTCGACATTGGCCTTGGTGATGCCGAGTTCCTCGGCGTCGAGCAGCGCGAAATAGGTCCACTTGACGATGTGGTACCACTGGTCGTCGCCCTGGCGCACGGCCGGTCCGAGCGGCTCTTTCGAGATGATCTCGGGCAGCACGACGTGGTCGGCCGGCGCGCCCAGCGTCAGGCGAATGCCATAAAGACCCGACTGATCGGTGGTGTAGACGTCGCAACGGCCGGCGTCATAGGCGGCGTTGACCTCTTCCAGCTTCTCGAAGACGACCGGGTTGTACTCCATCTTGTTGGCTTTGAAATAGTCGGCGAGGTTGAGTTCGGTGGTCGTACCGCTCTGCACGCAGACGGCGGCGCCGGAAAGCTGCAGCGCGGAATTGACGCCCGGCAGCTTCTTGGCATTGATCATGAAGCCTTGACCGTCATAGTAGGTGGTGCCGACGAAGTTCAGGCCAAGTGCGGTGTCGCGGTTGATGGTCCAGGTGGTGTTGCGCGACAGGATGTCGACCTCGCCGGACTGCAGCGCGGTGAACCGCTCCTTGGCGCTGAGCGGGGTGAACTTGACCTTGGTGCCGTCACCAAAGACGGCGGCCGCGACAGCGCGGCAGAAATCCGCGTCAATGCCTTGCCAGTCACCCTTGTCGTCCGGCGCCGAGAAGCCAGCCAGGCCGGTCGAGACACCGCACTGGATGAAGCCTTTCGCCTTAACGGTGTCGAGCGTCGATGCCGAGGCGGCAGACGCCATCAACCCAAGCGTGGCGGCGCCAAGAATGCCGATAGCAATATGTTTCATGACCCACAGACCCTTTTCTCTGTTTTTTCAGGCAAACCCTGATCCTTTCCCGTGTGAACGCAGCTCCCATTCCGGCCCATACCGGAACCCCGCATCGCAACCGACGCGCCGCCTCCCATTCACGAACGGCATCGAAGGCGATAATTCCCGTGAGGTCAAGGAAAATGACCGAATTCGAAAGAGTTTGAAAACCAACAGCCGCAAGTGCCTGAATTGCAGCCAAGGGCACCAGGAAATTAGCAAGCCGCGCAAACAAAATCGGCAAAATCCGGTCGGCGCGGATCCGGAATCCATCCGGCGGATTTACTGCGCGTTGCTGAATTCATCCCGGGATGAATTGGCATATCCAAAGACTGTCACATGGCGAGCGACAGGGCAGCATGGCCGTGCAGCCGCGGATCGGGAGGAGCAAGCTCAGAGTGCTTGAACGACCAGCCATACACCGATCGCCGCCATCAGCGCGCCAGAGATGCGCGGGATCAGCTGCCCGGTCGGGACGGTCTTCTCCAGGAGAATGAGGATCGCGATGCCGGCGATCCACAGCACGTTCATGACGCCGCCGACGAACAGGAGCGTCATCAACGCCCAGCAGCAGCCGAGGCAATAGGCGCCATGATCGATCCCGAATCGAAGCGCACCAAGCGGATCGGAGCGGAACCCGCCATGACTGGCCAGAAATGCGATCGGTGCCTGGCATTGCCGCAGGCAGACACCCTTCATCGGCGTCCATTGATAGAGGCCGGCGGCGATCAGAACGAGGCCGCCGAGAACCGTACTGTTGGTTGCCATCGTCGGGTTCAGCAAGGTGAGACTGGCCAGCAGCCATTGCGCGCCGGTCGCCGCCACGCTGAAGGCAACCCAGACGAGCAGATAGCCGGTAAAAAACCATGCCGTCGATGCGATGGGCCGGCCACCCGCCCGCGCCTTGCGACCGACCCCGGCATAGAGCAGCACCATCGGCGCGACCGACGGCGTCATCATGCCAACCATCATGACGGCCCACATGGCGAAGATGAACGCGAAATCGGCTGGCGCCCAAGCCCGGAAGCCGGGCGCCACCGCAGCGCCCATGTCCATGCCGCCCATGTCCATACCCGACATGTCCATGCCAGCCGTGCCGCCGCTCGCGGCGCTCGGTGTGGCGGCATCCGGCATGGCCATGTCGGCGGCGAGCCACAGGACATAGGCCCACGCGAGCACGGCAATGAGGACGAGCGCGGCCGCCACGACCGTGCGGTCGCGCCGCAGCACCGCCTCGAGGGCCGTGTCGCTCATTGGATCAGGTCAATGCACGATGCCGCTTTGCGAGAGGTGCAAATTGGCGAAATGGCTGTGCGAGTCCGCCACTTCAAACTTGATCGGGCCGGTTGCCTTGGTCCAGCCGCGCCCGACTTCGGCAAGCGAATATTCGAAACCATGTGTCAGGTCGATGCGCGCCCGATGCTCTGCGCCGGTGACAGGATTCTTGATCGGCTCGCCGTGGCCCGAGGCTACGCCCGGCACGTCCAGGCGAGCCGCTCGGGCATCGACGTCGACTTCGAAGTCTATTGCCGCGAAGATCGGATCGTGAACCGTTTCGAGCGTTGTCGAAAAGACCTGGAATATGGTCGCACCGGGTTCGGTGTCCTCACCGCTGAGAATGCGAAGCAGCGCTCCGCGCTGCGCCTCGGTCGCCCGCTCGTCAATGACCACTGCCGCCTCGCCCTTGCCTTGGTGGATTGCACCGGGCCAGCGAAAGACACCGGCAAAGCGCAAGCCATCCAGCTTGGTGTCGCCGTGATAGCCGCTTTCGATTTCCACGCCGATCACCGCCCGGCAGGATCCATGCGTCGGCAAGGCGTTGAACTGGCACGGGCAGCCATAGGCGCAGTTGCAGTTGACGAACTCGCGCGCCTTGATCATCCACTTGACGTCGGTCATCGTATTACTCCCCTTGGCTGCATGCATTTCTCTGCAAACGAAATGTCTCTGCAAGCGAGATGCCCGGATCGCAGGGATTCAGGAGGTCAGCCGGGAATGATCATCCGGCGGCGTCTTGATCGAGGCAGTCCGGCGATAAATATTAGGACTTGATTATATATCTTTCCCGACCGTCTTCAATGGTCGATCGACCCAAGGGCGCAGTGCGTTCGGACCGGGGCAGGACTGCGCGCCTTCAACCAGACGACTTGGTACATCCGAAGTCGGTTCCCTGGCGGGTGCAGGCCGGTTGCACGGCGATTGCCGCCGCACTATGGCTAGCGCCTTGTCGAACAAGGCGAAGAAGAATGGCGAAAGACGGCGACGGCCACGTTAGCGGCAGGATGGGCATCAACACGCGGCTTGCCCATTCGGGCAACAATCCGCATGACTATTTCGGCTTCGTCAACCCGCCGGTGGTGCATGCCTCGACCGTGCTTTATCGTGACGCGGCGTCGATGGCGGCGCGCAGCCAGAAATATACTTACGGCACGCGCGGCACGCCGACGACCGACGCCCTTGCCCACGCCATAGACGCACTGGAAGGTTCGGCCGGCACGGTCGTGGTGCCTTCGGGCCTTGCGGCGGTGACCGTGCCGCTGCTCGCCTTCGTGTCGGCGGGCGACCATCTGCTGATCGTCGATTCCGTCTATCATCCGACGCGCAACTTCGCCGACACGATGCTGAAGCGGCTGGGCGTCGAGGTCGAGTACTACGCCCCCGATGTCGGCGCCGGCATAGCGGCGTTGATCAAGCCCAACACCAAGGTGGTGTTCACCGAATCGCCGGCCTCCAACACGTTCGAGCTGCAGGACATCCCGGCCATCGTCAAGGCGACGCACGCCGCGGGCGCCATCGTCATGATGGACAATACCTGGGCGACGCCGCTGTACTTCCGTCCGCTCGATCACGGCGTCGACATCTCGATCCATGCGGCGACGAAATATCCAGCCGGCCATTCCGACGTGCTGCTTGGCACGGTCTCGGCCAACGAAGGCTGCTGGAACCAACTCTACGAAAGCTTCTGTACGCTTGGCTGCTGCGCCGGACCCGACGATGTCTATCAGGTGCTGCGCGGCCTGCGCACCATGGGTGTGCGCCTGGAGCACCATCAGCGCAGCGCGCTCGCCATCGCCTCCTGGCTTGAGGGTCAGAAGGGCGTGGCGCGCGTGCTCCACCCTGCCCTTCCCAGCCATCCGGACCACGACCTGTGGAAGCGCGACTTCTCCGGCTCGAGCGGCATCTTTTCCATCGTGCTTGCTGGCGGTGGCCAAAAGCAGCAGCACGCCTTCCTCGACGCGTTGCAGATCTTCGGCCTCGGCTATTCCTGGGGCGGCTATGAGAGTCTTGCCGTGCCGGTTTGGCTCGGCGACCGCGTTGTCGCGAAAGCTCCCTATGAGGGGCCTTTGATCCGCTTGCAAATCGGTCTCGAGGATGTCGAAGACCTGAAGGACGACATTCTGCGCGGCCTGACCGCCGCGGCGGCGGCCTGAACGATCAGGGGCACCTGCCAAACCGATTCGAGGACCAGCGCCTGCATCTCGAAAAACGAGTGAGAGGCTCGCATCGAGATATGGAGCCCCCAGACGGCACCGTGACGGATGTAGCGGTCCTATCGAGGAATTCTGTTCCTATAGACCGCCGCTTCGCGGATCAGTTTGGCTTTCAAATTCGGCGACGCCACGTCATTGCGGTGCGATCATCACGGTTTTCGACTTCCTCTGGAATGCCTAGAGAGTTTCCAACGTCATGGCCTTTCGCCTCTTTGTTCCCATTCTTGCCGGTGCGACGCTGCGCGAGCGCATCATCGCCTGCATCGGCGCGACGATCGGCATCGCGCTGACCGGCGCGATCGGCGGTCTGGCGCTCGGCAACGGCCCGCATGTGCCGCTGCTGGTGGCGCCGATGGGAGCGTCGGCCGTGCTCCTGTTCGCGGTGCCGGCCAGTCCGCTGGCACAGCCATGGTCGATCATCGGCGGCAACACGATATCGGCACTGGTCGGCGTGATCGTGGCGCATTTCATCCACGAAACCGCCCTTGCCACCGGCATCGCGGTGGCGCTGGCCATCGCCGCCATGTCGTTCTCGCGCTGCCTGCATCCGCCGGGCGGGGCGGCCGCCCTGACCGCCGTGTTGGGAGGGCCTGCCGTCATCAGCGCCGGCTTCCTGTTTCCATTCGTGCCGGTGGCACTGAACTCGCTTCTGCTGGTGGCGCTCGGCTACGGCTTCCACAAGCTGGCCGGGCGCAATTACCCGCACATGCCGGCTCCAGCACCGGCGAACAGCCACGGCACCGTCGATCCGCCGGCGCAGTTGCGCGTCGGCTTCCAGCCCGAAGACATCGATGCCGCGCTTGGCGCGCTTGAAGAGACGTTCGACATCGATCGCAACGATCTCGACCGGCTGCTGCGGCAAGTCGAATTGCAGGCGATGGTGCGCGCGCACAAGAACCTTGTGTGCGCTGACATCATGTCGCGCGATGTGATCTCGGTCGACGAACACACGCCTGCCGAGGCGGCGCGCCAATTGCTGCTTGACCACAACATCCGCACCTTGCCGGTCGTCAACGCAGAGGCAAGGCTGGCAGGCACCGTGGGACTGCGGGAACTGGCGCTGGCCTCCGGCACGGTTGGATCCGTCATCTCGCCCGCCGCGACAGCCGCCGCCGATTTCGCCGCCATGGGTCTGCTGCCCGTGCTCACCGACGGCCGCAGCCATGCGGTCATCATCGTCGACGACGACAGGCGGATTCTCGGGCTGATCACCCAGACCGATCTGCTGGCGGCCACGGCGCGCCTGCAAGGTGCTGACAAGCCTTCGCCGGAAGCGGTACGGTAGCCACCGCCGACCCTGGCGAAAACCGCCGGGAACTTTTTGCCGGCAATGCCATCCAATCTCTCAATCGGGTCCGAGATTGGGTTGAGGAACTGGCCATGCCTGCTGTCTCGACGGCCATGCCTTCTGCTGCTTCAGGCGACATGCAGCTCGTACGCCGCGCCCTGGCGCGCGAGGGCGACGCTTTCCGCACCATCATCAAGACGCACAACCAGAGGCTCTACCGTATCGCCCGCGGCGTGGTGCGCAATGACAGCGAGGCCGAGGACATCGTGCAGGAGGCCTATGTCAGGGCCTTCGCCCATCTCGATGCGTTTCGCGGCGATTCCTCGCTCGCCACATGGCTGTCGCGCATCGTCATCAACGAGGCGCTCGGCCGTCTGCGCAAAAGGCATAGAACGGTGGCAATGCCGGAAAATCCGCAAGCCGAGATCATCCGATTTCCCCTCAACCCGAGCGACGATCCGGAGCGGACGATGGCGCAACGGCAGATCCTCCAGCTGGTCGAACAGGCCACCGACAGCCTTCCCGATGTCTACCGGACGGTATTCGTGGCGCGGGTGATCGAAGGGCTGAGCATCGAAGAGACCGCCGATGTTCTCGGCGTGCGGCCACAAACCGTCAAGACGAGGCTGCACCGCGCCCGCGCCCTGGTGCGCAAGGCGCTGGACGACCAGATCGGGCCGGTGCTGCTCGATGCGTTCCCCTTCGCCGGCCGGCGTTGCGAAAGGCTGACCAGCGCGGTGATGCGGCGGCTCGGCCTGGAAAGCTGACTTTTCGCCGGTTCCTTGGGAACGTTTGCCGCTGCCCGGCATCCAATGAGCGTCAACCAAGAAACACTGTCCGGCGCGATTCCAGCGCCCGGGCGAAGGAGATGCCATGCTTATCCGACACACCGCTGCCCTGGCCGCCATGCTGCTGCTTGGCACTGCCCCGTTCGCACAAGCGGCCGACAAGCCGACCGATCCACAGATCGCCCACATCGCCTACACGGCCGGGGTGATCGACGTCGAAGCCGCCAAGCTGGCGATCGAGAAATCGAAGAACAAGGACGTCGTGGATTTCGCCAACGACATGGTGCGCGACCACGAGGCCGTGAACGTGCAGGCGCTCGACCTGGTCAAGAAACTGAAGGTGACGCCGGAAGACAACGCCACCAGCCAGGCGCTGAGCAAGGCGGCCGCCGAAGAAAGGGCCAAGCTCGCCACGCTTGAGGGTGCTGCCTTCGACAAGGCCTATGTCGACAACGAGGTCGCTTACCACAAGCAGGTCAACGGCGCGCTTGAAACGTTGCTCATCCCTTCGGCCAGCAATGCCGAACTGAAGAGCCTGCTGGAAACCGGCCTGAAGATATTCCAGGGCCATGAACAGCATGCCGAACACGTCGCCGGCATGCTGAAGTAAGGACCGTGAGCATGCCGAAACACCATCCGTGGATTGCGTTGACACTGGCCATCGGCATCGTTCCGGCACAGGCTGAAACCATCCAGGTCACCATCGACAAACTGGTGTTCTCGCCAGCCGCCGTCGAGGCCAAGGTCGGCGACACGATCGAGTGGGTGAACAAGGACGTGTTCGCCCACACGGCCACCGTCAAGGGCGGCTGGGAGGTGATGATCCCGCCGAAAAAGTCCGGGAGCCTCACCCAGCGGAGGGCCGAGACGGTCGACTATTTCTGCCGTTTCCACCCCAACATGAAAGGCCGTTTGGTGGTGGCGCCCTGATCCTGCGCCAACGAGGCCCGCCTGGCCTCGTCAGGCCGCGCGACATGCGAGCCGTCATAGCGTGGCTCGCGGCGCGTTAGCCAGGCATCGAGCCCTTCGCGCAGGTCGGCGGTCGGAACCATGCGGGCGAACTGCTCGGCCTCGACCAGCAGGCCTTCGGCAATGCCCTGGTTGAGGCCGCGCGCCACCGCCGTGAGGATGCTCGCGACCGCCAGATCGGAGTGCCGCAGGATACGCTTGGCCAGGCCGATCGCGGCCGGCATCAAATCGCCATGCGGCACCACCTGGTTGACGAGGCCAAGCTCAAGGGCGCGCTGCGGCGGGAACCAGTCGCCGGTCAAAAGCAGTTCGAGCGCTCGCTTGCGCCCGGCGAGCCTGGGCAAGCGCTGCGTTCCGCCAAAGGTCGGCGGCATCGCAAGGTTGATTTCCGGCTTGGCGAACAGGGCGCGTTCGCTGGCAATGGCAAGCGGTACGGCCTCGGTGATTTCGCAACCGCCACCAAAGGCAATGCCGTTGACGGCGGCAATGACGGGTTTGCGGAGTGCTTCCAGCCTTGCCGTCAGCCGCTGCCCGCGCGCAACGAAGTCACGCATCACGACATCGGCGCCAAGCGCCACACTGGTCGAGAATTCATGGATGTCGCCGCCCGCCGAAAACGCCCGCTCCCCTGCTCCGGTGAGAATGACCGCCCGGACGCCGTCATCGACTTCAATGTCGTCCAGGACCGCAAGCAGGCGATCGATCAGGGCATAGTTCAACGCGTTGAGTTTCTCGGGCCGGTTGAGGGTGAGGATGGCAATACCATCCCTGGTCTCCTTAAGGACAAGATCGGTCATTTTGGCTTCCTTCTCAGCATGCTGATGGGTCGGAAGGTTACGCCCTTTGCCGCTTGTGTATATTCACTAGTCGGTATACGTAGGCTGATGCCTGAAGCGCAAAGCCCTACCCGCAAACGCATCGTCGATGCCGCGACAAGACTGTTTTACGCGGAAGGAATCGGCCGCGTCAGCGTCGATGCCGTCGCCGAGGCAGCGGGGCTCACCAAGCGAACGCTTTATTACCACTTCAAAAGCAAGGACGACCTGATCGCCGCCTATCTCGATGGCCGCGACCAACCCAATCTGAAGCGGATGGCCGGCTGGTTCGATGCCGCCGAGGGCGGACCGGATCGCAAGGTCGAGGCCATCTTCACCAATCTGGCGAGGGCCGCTCACCATCCGAAATGGAAAGGATGCGGCTTCCTGCGCACGGCCGCGGAACTCGCCTCGATGCCCGGACATCCGGCGATCAAGGTCGGGTCGCGGCACAAGTCAAATTTTGAAACATGGCTGGCCGGCGCATTGTGCGACCGGGGCGTCGAGGAGCCGCAAGCCTTGGCGCGCGAGATCGTGCTCCTGATAGACGGCTCCTTTTCGATCATGCTGATCCACCGCAACCCCGATTATATCGAGGCAGCCGGACGCGCCGCGGCGACGCTTGTCCGGGCGCGAATTGCAAGCAACCAGGTCTAGAATCCAAACGCCAACCATGCCGTGCCGGCCACCAGCGTTATCAGCGTCAGCGGCAAGCCGACCTTGAAGAAAGCACCGAACGACAGCTGCGTGCCGGCGGTCCTTGCCTGCTCGGCGACGATCAGGTTGGCGACCGAACCGAGCAGCGTGAAATTGCCGGCCAGGGTCGAACTCATGGCGACGACCAGCCAGGCACGCTCGGGGTTTTCAAGGCCGGGTATGAAGGGCCTGAGCGCCAGCACGGCCGGGACATTGCTCATGACGTTGGAGAGCACCGCGGTGAAGCCGGACAGCCGCCAGACATCGTCCAGCCCGAGATTCCTTGCCGAGGCGATGATGTCTGATGTCAGCAGCGTCTTTTCGGCGCCGGCGACGACCACGAACAGACCGGCGAACATGAACAGCAGCGGACCGTCGATCTCGCGGTAGATGCGTTCCGGTTTGATGGCACGGGTGAGCAAGAGGATGGCGCCGCCGAGGAGTGCCGCCTTGGCGACGGGCACACCGGCGAAGAAGGCGACGGCCAGTCCGATGCAGACCACCACCGCCTTCAGCACCTGTCCCTTATGCATGCGGCCACGCGAGACCTCTGGGGTCAATTGGACCGTGCGGGCGAATTCGGCCCGGTAGACGATGCGGATGATAACAATGACCGCGACGAGGCCAAACAGGGCGACCGGAGCGAGTGCCGCCGAAAAGGCCGGATAGGAAATACCCGACAGTGCGCCGATGACCATGTTTTGCGGATTGCCGGTGATGGTGGCGACGCTGCCGCAATTCGACGCGGTGGCGGTGGCGATCAGATAGGGGATGGGGTTGCGCTTGATGACGCGGGTGACGTGGACGACGATCGGCGCCATCACCAGGCAGATGGCGTCGTTGACCAGGAAGGCCGACAGCACGCCGGTCAGAAGCGTCACCATGACCAGGAGCATAAACGGCGCATGCGCGTGCTCGATGGCGATGGCGCCGAGGCCGCGAAAGGCGCCGGAGACCTTCAGATGCGCGACCACGATCATCATGCCGAGCAGAAGCGTGATGGTGTCGAAATTGATGGCGCGGTAGGCATCCTCCATGCTGACCGCGCCTATGGCGATCATCGCGGCCCCGCCGAGCAGCGCGATCCCCGCCCGATCGAGGCGCAGGCCCGGGATGCGGCCAATGGCGACACCGGCGTAAGTCAGGACCAGGATCAGCAGTGCCGCCGCGCCCATCAGTGTCATCGGTAAGAAGTCCTGCTCTGCCAGTGGCGCGCCGCTGCCCGTCCGCCGCGATGGTTCGTTTGCATGCCGGCTTTAGCGCGATGTCGAGATCGATGACAAACAGTCAGGGCATTTTTGTTGCGCCGGGGATGTCCGCAAAGCCCAGGGGATAACGTGCCGCTAACGCAGATAGAAATCCAGCCGCTGTCGAAGCGCCTGCGGGGAAAACAGCTGCTCAACGGTCCGCCGCGCCTCGCGACCCACTGTCGTCCGCAGCCCCGGATCGGCCTTGAGGTCGGCCAGGATGCGCGCCGCCTGTTGCGTCGTCTCGAACAGAAAACCGTTTTCGCCATGCCTGATATAGTCAGCGTAGCCGCCATGCGAATGGCAGACCACAGGCAAACCACAGGCCATCGCTTCGAACACAACCCGGCCGAACGTCTCCACATGCGAGCCGGTGCGATAGTAGAACGCGTCGAGCGTCGGCAGGAACTCTTCAGCGGCAAATTGGCCCTGTGGCAGGAGTTCGAGTTGTGGATGCGGTTCGAGCCTGTCCTTGAGCACCATCCCGCCCTGAATCCGCAGCGCGACGCCACTCGCCAGCAGTGCTTCGTAGAGTGGCACATCGTCCGTATGATGTTTGTCCGTGGTGTCGCGGCTCAATCGTCCCAGCGTGAACGGACGACCCGGCTTGGCCGGTTGCGGTAAAAAACGTTCGATATCGATAGGCGACGGATGCACGGCGCCATCGACCCGCAGCGTGCGTTTTTGAAAATCGGAAATCAGCACCAGTTCGGCGTCGGACCAGTTCAGCATGCGGGGCATGCGCGTCGTCAGCGCGATGACTTTCGGGTGAAAGGTATTGAAGACATAGATCAGCCGCCGTGGCCGCGGGATCAGGTAGGGCCATATCTTGTTGCGCCAATGCGCGCCGAGGAAGATGTAAGTGCCGCCGTCCGGCACATTCCACCTTGGCAGCGAGATGCGGCGAACCGGAAACTGCCGCATCAACTCGCCGGACACCCTGGAGGAGGTTGCCCACAAACGCACCTCGGAGTCGGCGCTCAGCAGCCGGTACAGTTCCAGGGCTTCGAGGTCACTGCCGCCAAAGGGATCCTGAAAGCCATTGAACAGATGAATCATAGTTGCATAGTCGCCGCGCTGATCTTGCCTGAAGTGTGCCGCCATTCGTTCGCCGGCATCGAGGACGACCGTAACTGGACGTTTGGGGAATTCGAGAAAGCCGCAACGTTTTCCAGCGGAGACACCCAGCGCGGAGGAAGCACGGCGATAAGGGAACGTCAAGGAAGCGGTCCACGCCAGCTTTCCTTCACCGCACGGTGGCGATCCTCGGTTGCGGGCAAGAAAAAGGGCCGCCGAAGCGATGCCGTCCGAGTGCCCAAGGTTCTCGTCTCCAACCGCGAGAGGGCGCGATGGTTCAAGGTTGCGATGACGCCCTTGTTGTCAATGCATCGTGGTGATGGTGGGCAAAGGCGCCACAGAGGCACCTGCCGGATCGAAGCTGACTTGATCGCGCCCGTTCGACTTGGCCGTGTAAAGCCGTCTGTCGGCCGCCACGAAAATCTCTTCGTAGGTGGTCGGCCCCGAAAAGCTTGTGCCGCCGATGCTGACGGACAATTGATATGGCCGCCCGCCTGGAGAAAAGTCCATCTCGCGGATGCGCCGGCGAATGCTTTCGGCGACCACCCAGGATTGCGAGGGATCGACGCCAGGCAGAAACACGCCGAATTCCTCGCCACCGATGCGGCCGACGACGTCACCGCCGCGCAGTTGCCCTTTGATCGCCTGCGCTATCAGCTTGAGCGCCTGGTCGCCGCAGTCATGCCCGAGCCGGTCGTTGATCAACTTGAAATGGTCGGCGTCGATGATCAGCAGCGCCCCCGAATTGGTCTGCTCCTGCTTGCGGGTCTGCTCGAGATAGGCTTCGACCAGCATCGAGAAGGCGCCGCGGTTCAGCACCGCCGTCAGGCTGTCGGTCGCGGCGACGATGCTGAGCTCGCGCTGGGCGATGGCCAGCTGGCGGATCTTCCACATGAGAAAAAGCAGAAACGAGCCGCCCAGCACCAAAGGCAGCATCAGATCGGTCAGCTGCGCGCGCCACACCGCCTCGGCCGAAAGATAGGGGAAATTGAAGGAATCGACGAAGAACGCCACGGCAATGAAGAATGCCGTACCGGCTGCCGTGACAGCGATCACCCTGCCCCAGCTCGTCGGCGACAGATCGAGCTTCATCGCATTCACTCCGTTAGGCGCCGCTACTATGACGCACCAACGCAAACAAATTGATAAGACTTTCCTTCCAATTCGATATCGGCGGGCGCGGCAGCCGCAGATCAACGGCCGCCCGCGGCAGCCGTGCTCGCTCCCGCGGTGAGAACAGCCGCTTTGCTGGACTTCGAACTGATGCAGGAAATCCTGAATGTCAGCGGTTGGGCGCCGGTCGACCCAGCGCCTCGACAACGAAGGATGCCGCGATCAAGTCGTCGGCATCCAGTCGTAGGGAGCCGTCGCCTGCCCCCATGATGGCGGCGACCTTGTGAAACGTTTTCATCTCATGGTCGGAAATTTCGGCATCCTGCATTCTGGCCTTGAGGTCAGCGATACGCCGCCCCAACGCAGGGGACGTTCCAATTTCACGTTTCGACATAGCCTGGCTTCTCCTCCCCCAACCCGCACTTGTTTTACCCCACCCCATTCGTCGGCCCACACGTTGCCCTTTATGAGGCGCCGCGAATACAAGGCCCCGAACGCATGGTCGGAGCTAAGGTTCCACGCTCGCCGGATCACGAAATAATTCCGGATCGCTGCGCCGAATGGATGGCAAGCCCAGGCTCGATGCATTGGGATCGTGGCGCCGGCAGTCGCGATATGACAGATCTAGCGGCTCTGATGAGGTCAATTGGCGCAAGCCATTGAAATAATTGGCGATCCCGACAGGATTCGAACCTGTGACCATCGGCTTAGAAGGCCGGTGCTCTATCCAGCTGAGCTACGGGACCGCTGGCCGGCTGCTGGGCCGGCTGGATACTTTGCGCACGAGCCGCCGGTCAATGCGTCCAGGGCGTCCTGCGGTCATAGCGGAAATTCTCCGCATAGGAAATCTGGCGGCGCTTGGCCTCTTTCGGCTCCTCGACGCGGTAGGCGAGCCCTTCCTTTTCGGCATAGGCCACCGCCTCTTCCCTGGTATCAAAGGTGAGCCTGACCTGGCTTCTCATGTCTCCGGACGTCGTGTAGCCCATCAGCGGATCGATCTTCTTGCGCATCTCGGGATCGAATTCGAGCACCCAATGGCCGGTCTTGGCCTTGCCGGACTGCATCGCGGTTTTGGCTGGGCTGAAAATGCGCGCGGACATGGCCACCTCGTTGTTGTGCAAGGCAGCATCGCCGCCCTTCGCCCGTCATTACTGCGCAATGCGCACGGCGGCAAGGTTTTTGCACTTGCCATGCAACACTGAAATGAATAGGCAACAGACCGTTCGGAGTGTAGCGCAGCCTGGTAGCGCATCTGGTTTGGGACCAGAGGGTCGGGAGTTCGAATCTCTCCACTCCGACCATCCTCTCAAAAAAATGCAATGTCGGCGCCACTGGCGCGATTGTATGGGCACGTTGCGCCGATTCCGGTTGCAGGCCTTGGCCCCGACCGGAAATCCTAGATCTCGAACTCGCCCTGCCCCTCGTCCATGGCGCTGACGGTCTCCGCCGCGAGTGCGCGCGTGATCGGCGTCTTGCGCTCGAGCGCGGTGCGGTCCAGCCGTTCCACCACGCGCATCGCGGTCGCCAGCGAGCGCTCGATGCGGCGGACCAGATACTGCACCACATGCGGCTCGACCTCGACCTGGCGGTCGGCGAACAGTTTGGTGATGACGCCAGCAAGCAGCAGGTCGTCAGGCTCATGGATCTCGACCGTCGCCGCCGCTTTCAGCCGCGAGGCGAGATCGGGCAGCGCAACACCCCAGGCCGCGGGAAAGCGCCGCGCTGTCAGGAGCAGCGCCGAGCCGGCACCACGCACCGCATTGATCAGATGGAACAGGCCTTGCTCGTCGACCGCCCCGGTATCGACATCGTCGATCAGCGCCGGCCTGGCACCGAGGTTGGCGATGCTGTCACCGATACGCCTGGCGTCGACCGCCATTGCATTGGCGCGCGCCCGCCATATGGAGGCGAGATGCGTCTTGCCGGAGCCGGCGGGACCGGCCAGCACCACCACCGGCGAAGGCCAGTCCGGCCAGCGGTCGACGAGCGCCACCGCCTGGGCATTGGTGCCGGAGACGACGAGCTCGTCGCGCGAATAGCCGGTGCCATGGCCGAGATCGAGCGGCAACTGGCGCGGCGGGTCGGTTTTCTGGTCGCTCATGCAGGCTCAGCCATGCGCGCCGGCAAGACACCTGGTCACCGGCCGTATCATGGCTTGATGGCCTTGCGACGATCGGCCGGGAACTCCGGCGCAGTGCTGCCGTGCCCCTTGTAGAGCGGCGATTCGAGATAACGGGCTATGGCAAACCGCACCAGCACTGCAACTGCGGCGGAAGCCGGTACGGCAATCAGCAGGCCGACGAAGCCGAACAGCGCGCCGAAGGCAAACAGCGAGAACATCAGCCACACCGGATGCAGGCCGACGCTCTTGCCGACCAGCCGCGGCTGCAGGATGTTGCCTTCGATGAACTGGCCGATGAAGAACACCACCGCAACGGCGACGATCATCGTCCAGTCCGGCCAGAACTGGACGAAGGCAACGCCGACGGCCAGCACCAGCCCGGTCAGCGAGCCGACATAGGGGATGAAGGAGATCAGCCCGGCGAACAGGCCGATGAGGATGCCGAAATTCAGCCCGGTCAGCGTCAGCCCGGTGGCATACATGGCGCCCAGCACCAGGCACAGCGTGCCCTGGCCGCGCACGAAGCCGGCGGTGGCGGTGTTGATGTCCTTGGCGATGGCGCGCACCGTCGCGACATTGTCGCGCGGCACCCAGCTGTCGATGACCGCCACCATGCGGTCCCAGTCGAGCAGCATGTAGAAGGCAACCACCGGCGTCACCACGAACAGGCTGACAACCGAGACCAGCGCCACGCCGGAACTCCAGATCGAGGTGAAGACCGTGGTGAGCAGGCCGAAGCCGGAGGTCAGCAGTGAATTCAGCCCGTCGCGCAAGCCATTGGCGTTGACGCCGAATTTCTGTTCCAGCCATTTCGGATCAAACGACGTGATCAGGCTCTGCAGCCGGGTCAGATATTCCGGCAGTTTGCCAGCAAAATCGGCCATCTGCGTCGCCAGTACCGGAATGAGGATGACGAAGGCCAGCACCAGCACGATGAGGAAGGTGATGAGGATGACCACCGTGGCCATGAAGCGGGACAGGCCGAGCCGCTGCAGCCGGTCGGCGACGGGATCGAGGAAATAGGCAAGCACCATGCCTGCAACGAAGGGCAACAGGATGTTGCTGAAGACATAGAGAAAAAGCGCGAGCACCGCGGCGCCGGCGAGCCAGAAGAAGATCTGCCGGCGGAAGGCGGAGGACGCGGCAAGATCGGCAGCCGCAGCCTCTATCACTGCCGCTTCTCTCTCAGATGTCCTGATTGGAGCCTTCGCCATAGCCGCTCATATGCCTCAGCCAAGCCACGAGATAGGCCGCGGCCGAAGCCACGGTCAAGACCCCGGACAGCAATATGAGGGCCGGCCTCAGCGGGTCGAGGTGAACGACAAGGGCAAGTTCGCCCAGCACAACCGCTGCCAGCACGATCTGGATGGCGGTGTTGGCCTTCGACACGAAAAGCGGCTTCATCTCGACCGGGTGGGCCATGACGGAGGACAACAGAACCGCGCAGACGATCAGCGCATCGCGCGACACCATGGTGACGACAAGCCACAGCGGCAATTGCCCGATGAAGCCCATGACGACGAACACGGAAACCAGCAGCAGCTTGTCGGCCATCGGGTCGAGATAGGCGCCGAGCCTGGACTGCTGGTCGAAACGGCGGGCGATGAAGCCGTCGACGCCGTCGGAAATGCCGGCAACGAGGAACCCGGCAAAGGCCCAGTCCCAGCGCGCCTGCAGCATCGCCAGCACCACTGCTGGCACCAGAACAAGGCGCAGGATGGTGATCAGGTTGGGGATGGTCAAATGCGTGCCTGCCGGGTTGCTTGCTGATACATGATGGAGACGTAGGACCGGCGCAAGGGAGAGGCTGCCATTCTCTCGACGTGGGCGAGATTGGCGGTTTCAGCACCTGCTCCCCACGCTTTTATCAGGGGGCAAAACTCCTGCATCCCTTCCGTTATCCTTGCGGACCGAAACCGTTCATGCGAAGAGCCCGCAAACGAGCAGGAAAATTGCGATGAGCAAGCGCGAAACAGGCCAGCCCAAAACGGGCAAGCGCAAGAACGGGCTCACCTATGCCGAGGCCGGCGTCGACATCGATGCCGGCAATCTGATGGTCGAGAAGATCAAGCCGCTGGTGCGCGCCACGCGCAGGCCGGGGGCCGATGGCGAGATCGGCGGCTTTGGTGGCCTGTTCGACCTCAAGGCGGCCGGCTTCACCGATCCGGTGCTGGTGGCCGCCAATGACGGCGTCGGCACCAAGCTCAAGATCGCCATCGATGCCGGCAAGCACGACACGATCGGCATCGATCTCGTCGCCATGTGCGTCAACGACATCGTCGTGCAAGGTGCTGAACCGCTGTTCTTCCTCGACTATTTCGCCACCGGCAAGCTCGATCCGGACCAGGGCGCCGCGATCGTCGGCGGCATTGCCGAGGGCTGCCGGCAGGCCGGCTGCGCGCTGATCGGCGGCGAGACGGCGGAAATGCCCGGCATGTATCACGACAACGACTACGACCTGGCCGGCTTCGCGGTGGGCGCGGCCGAACGCGGGCAACTGCTGCCCACCGACGATATCGTCGAGGGCGACGTGCTGCTTGGGCTCGCCTCCTCGGGCCTGCATTCGAATGGTTTCTCGCTGGTGCGCCGCATCGTCGCCGTCAGCGGCCTGGCGTGGGGCGATCCGGCGCCGTTCAACGACGAGGCGACTCTGGCCGAGGCACTGCTCGAGCCGACCCGCATCTACGTCAAATCGATCCTCAAGGCCATTCGCAACACGCATGGCATCAAGGCGCTTGCCCACATCACCGGCGGCGGCTTCCCGGAAAACATTCCGCGCGTGCTACCCAAGGATTTTTCGGCCGAACTCGACCTCGAGGCGATCGACGTCCCCGCGGTGTTCTCGTGGCTGGCCAAGACCGGCGGCGTGGCGCCGGAAGAGATGATGCGCACCTTCAATTGCGGCATCGGCATGATTTTGGCGGTCGCTTCCGGCCAGGCGGCGCAGGTCGCCGCCGTCTTGCAGGAAGCCGGCGAAACGGTGACGCCGATCGGCCGCATCGTGCCGCGCCGCAATGCCGGCGTCATCTATCGGGGCTCGATCGGCCTATGAGCGCGCAGAGAAAACGCACCGTCGTCCTGATCTCGGGACGCGGCTCCAACATGACCGCGCTGATCGCGGCGGCCAGCGACCCGGCCTTCCCGGCCGAGATCGTCGGCGTCATTTCCGACAGGGCGGACGCCGCGGGCCTCGGCATCGCCAAGGCGCGCGGCATCGCCACCCAGGTCATTCCCCGTGGCGACCACGGCAGCAAGCAGGCGCACGACGCCGCGATCGACACGGCGCTTGCGGCATTCAATGCCGAGATCGTCGCGCTGGCCGGCTATATGCGCATCCTCACCCCCGGCTTTGTCCAGAAGTGGCAGGGCCGCATGATCAACATCCACCCTGCCCTGCTGCCGGCGTTCAAGGGGCTCGACACCCATGTGCGCGCGCTGGCCGCCGGCATGCGCATCCATGGCTGCACGGTGCATTTCGTCACGTCCGAGATGGATGACGGCCCGATCATCGCGCAGGCGGCCGTGCCGGTGATGGTCGGCGACAATGCGGATGCGCTGGCTGCCCGTGTGCTGAAGGCCGAGCACCGGCTCTATCCGCTGGCGCTGGGGCTGGTCGCCGAAGGCAAGGCGCGCATGGAGGCCGGCCGCACGGTGCTTGCCCACTTCGCCGACGATGCCGACAACGCCACCTCGGTGGTGATGGCGCCCGACCCGCTGCGCGAGGAAGCCGACCTCGAGCAGTTGGCGCGCATCACGCCTTAGGTCCGGCTCGGTCAGCACTTGAACGATTGGCGCTATCGGGCAATCTGGTGGCGAGGATCGGACGGAGTAAACGAGTCTGCGGTTGCCGCGTACTTTCCCGACTTATGAATGACGCTTCCAAACCCATCGGCGATTGGCAGCAGCCGAATTATTGAGTTCTGACCCTAACAGCGGTAGCATCTATTGCCACCCTTCGTTCAAGGAGACGGTTCGATTGAGACGGTCGAGGAAGTCAGCTTTGCAGGATTGCCTCAGCCGCCTAGCGATGGGGAGGTGGAGAGGCTTCGATTGGCATGGTTGGAAGGGCTGGCCAGCGGCCCGTCCGCTACTTTAGATATCGACAACATTAAGCGCAAAGCACGCGCCGACTGGGCAGCAACCGTGGTCCCGAACAAAGCCAATGAGGCAACTGCTTCTCCTGCGCCACGCAAAATCGAGCTGGGGCGATCCTGGTCTCGCTGATTTCGACCGGCCGCTCGCCGGACGCGGATTGAAGGCGGCCCGATTGATGGGGCGCGAGCTTGCGGCGCGCGACTGGCTGCCGGACCTGGCACTGGTGTCGGCGGCGCTGCGATCCCGCGACACCTGGCGGCTGGTGGCGGCGGAACTGCCTGCGCATCCCCGGGTCGCGTTCGCCAATGCGCTCTATGACGCTTCGGCAGCGGATATTCTGAGCCAGATACGTCAGGCCAGTGCTTCGGGCGGCAGCTTGCTGGTGGTCGGTCACAATCCGGGCCTGGAAGATCTGGCGAACCAGCTTGCCGCGCCGGAGTCGGAGGCCAAGGCGCGCAAGAGGCTCGAGGAAAAGTTCCCAACTGCCGCCCTTGCGCGCTTCGTTTTCGAGGGAGATTGGTCCGGCCTGTCCTCGGCCCGGCTGACTCATTGTCTGTGGCCGAGGGATTTAGCCTAGAATCCAATGCCGGACAGGTGCGGCTGTTCAGACCCGCCGCACAGCCGCGGACATTAATTGCCCCAGATGCCCTGGCCGGGTTCGGGCCAGTCGGTGGTGGCTTTCGTCTTGGGATCGGCAGCCTTGTACCCAGCCATGTCCGTGTTGTAGACCGCGCCAGTGACGGCATGATCGACGTTGGCAACGGGGGCAACCGTCTGGCTGGCGTTGTTGGAGCCATAGTGGTCGCTGCCGGCAAAAGCGCTGCCCGTGGCAACGACGATGGCGGCGGCGGCGAGAGCAATCCTGTTCATGTTCAAGTCTCCTGGTTCTTCCGTTAGGCGGCGTCTTGGGAGGACGGTTCCGCTAACGACAAGACCCCAGTCAGTTCGGCTTTATTCCTGGACACTGAACTTTTTTGCCGACTGCGAAGATCGGCTCGCCCGGCGCACGCGGTAGCTGGTGGCTATCCTTGTGCGCAAAAA